>JALHLM010000143.1 GCA_022844585.1 Pirellulales bacterium
CGCGCGTTACGACGGTCCCGCGAGCTATATTTCATGTGGACGCATCAAGGAGACGGCGCCGCATGGAAATCAAAGGAATCGACGGGCTGACGCTGGACGATCTCCATCGGGAGATTGCCGAGGGCGGCCGCTTCGTCTTTTACAAGTACTGCGTCTCGGCCCTGGTGCTGACGTATCAGAAGCCCAGCCCGATTTTTTTTGTGCGGGGCCATGAGAGCGCCGTCCTCAAGGGGCTCGGCTATACAGCGCTTACCGCGCTACTAGGCTGGTGGGGCATTCCCTGGGGTCCGATTTACTCCGTCGGCGCGCTGTGGACGAATCTTCGCGGCGGCCACGACGTGACAAATGAAGTGCTGTGCGATCTTGCGCATCAGCCGGGCACGGAGCGCCCGCGTACTTCAGTTACGGTCGAAAGCACGAGCGACACGCGCCTGTAATTCGGCGATCTGTCCCGCGCGGACATCCTCGGCGGCGTCGGCGTCAAAGGTGATCGAGGAATCGAGCAGGCGCTCCAATTGGCTGGCGGCGGTGCGGCGTTTCTCAACATCGGCGCGGCCCAGGAAGACGAGCCAGACGCGCGGATCGTCGGCCAGCCATTCCGCGGTGGAGTCAACTGTGTCGGCGCCTTCGTCCGGTTCGAACTCCGCCATGATGCGGCGCAGTCGATAGCGCTGCTCGGCATCGAGTTGCTTCGAGTCCAGTCGACGCAGGAAGGGCGCCAAAGCGGTGCCGGCGGAGCGAAGCTGGCGATCGGCGGCCTCACGTACGGCGTAGCGATCGTCTTTCAATTCCGAGAGCCAGACGCGCCACAACGTCGCATCGTGGGCCTGGCCGGCGTCGGCGAGCAAATACAATTTCGATTCCAACGCCTGTGTGAACTGCGTCCAAGGCATCGACATGCCGAGCAGTTCGCACAGCGGCGCCAAATGTCGCTGGCAGAGTTCCGGGCTGTGCAGCCAGAGATGCCAGACGGTGTCGCCGCTAACTTGCTGGGTGTTGTCGCCGGAGCGGACTTCGAAGACGAGCGACTGGCCCGGCCGTTGTTCGAAACGCACGACTTCATCCGCCTCACCGTCGTTTAAGTGTTCGTGCAGGATCGTCAGTTCATGTTCCAGGGCGTCGATCGCCAGGCGGCGTTCGGCGGAGCTGAGTTTGTAATGCATGGCCGTGCCGCGCTCGCTCTGCTCGAAGCGCAGCGATTCGCTGGCACCGGACTTGCGCGACATCTGGTTGCCCCAGCGTGTGAGGCGATTCAAGCGGCAGACGATGCGCCCCTGTTGGACGCCGGGATTGGCCAGCGCCATTTGCGCGCGGAACACCGGCTGTACGCCGGGCGGTTGCGCAACGGCAACTTGCGCCAGTGGACAAAGGGCCACGAGCGCGAGTAGGAATCGAAATCGATTTCCGTTGGGATTCATCTTCGCTAACCACAACCCAGGCGCGGCGACAACCAATGTGCGTAGTATAACCGCCGGTGAGACGCGCCGCGAACCTGGGGGCGGAGGCCGCTACGCCACGCTCTTGGTCTGTTCGGGGGCGGGGCTCGGTAGATCGCTGCCGGCGGTTCCGTTGATCAACGCTTCCGCGCGGGCGCGGCGGCGACGGACGTAGAAGTAGAGGCCGACCACGGCGACGACGGCCAGTAGCGAGCCGCTGAGGGCGTATTCCGCTTGACGGATGGCCTGCAGCCAGGCGTGGATCTGGTTGGCGAAGATGTAGCCTAGCGAAAAGAAGAACGAGATCACCACGGTTGCGCAGAACATGTCGATCAGGATGAACCGTCGAAACGGCACGCGCAAGATGCCGGCCGCGAGGAAGACGGGGGATCGCAATCCCACCAGGAACCGGGCTAGGAAGAAGACCTTCAGACCGTGCCGCTTAATGTGTTCTTCGATGAGGGCTTCGCGTTCCGGCGTGAGATACGGGGCGAACCAGTGGCGCTCCCGCAGTAACGAGCGGCCGAAATAGCGGCCGAGGCCGTACATCACGCAGTCGCCGCATAAGGCGCCGACCAGGCAGGCCGCGAAGGCCAGGCCGACGTGGAGCGTACCGTGCCCGCTCAATACACCCGCCGCGATAACGGGGATTTCTTCGGGGATCGGGAGGCCAGCGCCCGTCAGCACTAGAATTAGCACGATGCCGCCGTAGGCGGACGTACCTTGGCTGAAAAACTCGAGCACGTAATCGTACATCTTCGGCCGTTAGCGAGCTCGGGTGGGCGTTCGGCTGGCACGCTGGGAATCTGGCAATATACGCAATCAGCGCAAAGTCGGCGACCCCGCGCTGGGAGGCTATCCGTCAACGTCGTAACCCGGCTATTGTACGCCCCGGACCAGCCTGGAACCAATTGCGGCGCGCGTCCGCTCAGCTGGTTTTTAATTCTGACACACCTTCCTGGGCGACGCCGCTATTTCGCCGAGGTGAGGCAAGATTCGCCGCACGAGCCGAGGGGCGACGTGAGCTTGAGCGCGATTGGGCAAGGCGTAGGCTCGCGCGAACGACTAACGCGTGTTCAAGTGGAGCTGGCGCACGATCTCCGGCACGCTTAACAGGAGCGCCAAGCGGCCGCCGCCCAGTTGGGCGACGCCGGCCAGGCGCGAGCTGCACGGCAGGACGTCCTGGACATTGTTGACCACGACCTGGCGATGGCCGAGGACGCGATCGACGATCAGGCAAAGCTTACCGAACTTGCAGCCGACCAGCACGACACTCAGGATGTCGTCGGGTTGCATCTCGGCCTTGGGCAACTCCAGCACGTCGGAGAGGTGCACCGCGCCGTAGGTGTTGCCGCGAATCCGCGCGGCGAGCGAGCCTTGCACGTCGGTGAGCTCGGAACGCTTCAGGAAGGTGATTTCCAGCAAGTGCTCGAACGGCAGCACGAACTTCTCGCCGGACGTCTCGGTCAACAGGCCGTCCACCACCAGGACGCCGCTACGAATCGGGATGGTGATCGTGAACGTGGTGCCGACGTTCACCTTGGACTCGACATGCACGTCGCCGTTGTGCTCGCGCACCGTGGTGCGAACAACGTCCATGCCCACGCCGCGGCCGGAGATATCGGAAAGTTTTTCCGCGGTCGAGAAACCCGCGGCGAAGATCAGCTCTGTCGCTTCCTGGTCGCTCAGCGCGCGAGCCTGGACGTCGGTGAGCATTCCCTTTTCAACCGCCTTGCGGCGCATCCGTTCCGGATCCACGCCGCGGCCGTCGTCGCGGACAGTCAGCCGCACGTGCGTGCGGGTCTGTTCGGCGTGCAACCAGAGGTTGCCGACCTCGCCGACGCCGCGTTGGACGCGATCGGCGGGGGCTTCGATGCCATGATCGACCACGTTGCGGATCATGTGCGTCAGCGGAGAATCGAGTTCTTCGACGAGGTTCTTGTCGATCTCGACTTCTTCGCCGCTGACGTGCACGTCGATTTGCTTGCCGAGTTGATCGGCCAGGCCGCGGGCCATGCGCGGGAACTTTGCGAACAGGCCGGCCACCGACACGCGGCGCAGCGAGACCAGCCGCTGTTGCAGGCTGGTCGTTTGCGAAGCAAATGCGCGATTGATTTGGCGCATTTCTTCGACCAGCGAAGTCATTTGCCGGCTTTCGCGCATCCGCGAATGCAGGTCCTTGAGCATTTCGCCGGTGATGAACAAGCCGGACACATGATCGAGAAACTCGTCGAGCCGTTCTTCCTTGACGCGGACCAGGCGGCCGCGCGATTGCGCGCCGCCGGCTTCCGCCGCGGCAGGTCGCGCGGCTTCTACGCTGGTGGATGGTTCTTCGGCGGGTTGATTCGCAATGGTCGACGGCGTCGACGACGCCGTCGCCACTACGATAGGGACTTCGACACCCTGCATCCGTGCAGCGGCTGCGGCTTTGCGCAGTCGCTCGACCCAGGGCGACAATCCCGGCGTCGTCGCCATTTCGTCGGCGAGCGAGAGGACCGACGCGAGCAGCGATTCTTCGGGCGTGGGATGGGGTACGATCGCTCCCGCGCTCAATGTCGCGACGCGATCGAGCAATTCCTGTTCGCGCGCGCCCAGTTCGTCGGCCACTTCGCCGGCGAGGGCCGCGTTGAGCATCTCGCTGAGCAGGTCGAAGCCCAGCACGAGGGCGCGCTGGAGGTCGCTGGTCAGCTCAAGTCGTTGCTGGCGGATTTCGTCCAGCGTGTTTTCCAACGCGTGGGCGAACGTCTTGATGGCCAACAGATTGAGAAAGCCGGCGCAACCCTTGATGGAATGCACCGAACGAAACACCGCGTTGATGGCTTCCGCATCGGCCGGATTCGCGCGATGCGTCTCCAGTCGCGCGGCGAGGTCCGTCATCGACGACAGGGCCTCGTCGACAAAATCAGCGATCAGCTCGCGGTTTTCCTCCGCGCTCGCGTCCACGATTGACAAATTGCACCTACAAGAATCATCTGGGGGCAGTCGATGGAGCCTTGCGCCCGCGACGCCAGCGCGGGCTCAAGCGGCGCAACTAGTGCGCAATAAGCTTCTCGTCGCGACGTCGACTGGTGAGGTCCTGCAGCGTATTCCACCAGTGGTCGATCTTCTGAAATGCCGCATCGAGCGATTGCACCAGCGGCTCGACGTCATTCAGCGGCTTGAAAAAGCAGGCTTCGGCGCCGCGACGCATCGATTCCAGCACCGATGTCATCGAAACGAGGCCCGTCAACATGATGACCAGCACGCCGCCGTCATATTGCTTAATCTGCGAGAGGACTTCGAGGCCGTTCGCTTGCGGCATTTGCACGTCCAGCAGCACGACGCGGCAGTTGTTCCGCACGAGCACGTCGATAATGCTGGACGGATCGTTGATGGGAATCACGCGATAGCCATGCGCATCCAGGCGCTCTCGGACGATTTCCGTCATCAGCCGGTCGTCGTCCACATGCAGAATGACACGCTCAGTACTATGCATTGTGTACCTGCCTTTTTCCGGAGCGGACGCGCAGAAAATCCGATCACGCGGTTCGTCCGGAGGGGCCGTACGTGATCCGGGATAAGCCTGCGCGAGACGGCTAAACGACTCGAAATTCGCCGCTCATCCCGAGCAAAGCTAGCTCACAGCGCGCTTCGGCATCCCGAAGGACGTCGTTTCGAGGTGCTGTTCCGCGGTTTGCCGCCTCCCCATTCGGCGTGCGACGCACCACCCGCGGTTTCGGGACAATCGTACCTGGCGGGGCGCCGCTCAACCCTGATGCGGCAAGTCTTGGGCGGCTGGAACCTTAGCTGGCGAGACGTTAGAACAGGTCCTCCGTTTTCGAGCGGCAGAACGGCGAGTTCACCCGTCCGGCCGCTGACTTTGGCATCGAGGTCGTATGAAGATTGGCATTGTCGGCTATCAAGGCTCCGGAAAAAGCACGCTGTTCGAGTGGCTGACGGGGGTTGCGCCGGATCCCGCCTTGGGACACGTCGGACAAAGCGCCATGGCCGCCGTGCCGGACCCGCGGATCGAGCCGCTGTGCGCGATTTACAGCCCGAAAAAAATCACGCTGGCGTCGCTGGAATTCGTCGATACGCCCGGGTTGAATCGCAAGCACGAAGGAAACGCCGCCCGGCTGGCGGTGATTCGGGAAGCGGGCTGCCTGGTGATCGTGTCCGCCGCGTACGACAGCAGCGAGGCGCTGTTGGACGCCGAGCGGATCCAGGAAGACTTCCTGCTGGCCGATATGGAGATCGTTTCCGGCCGGATGGAGCGGCTCCGCGAATCGGTCAAAAAGCCTCGGCCCAATCGCGATCAGGAACTGGCGGAGTTGTCCGCCCTCGAAGTGGTGATGCAGGCCCTGGAGGCCAGCACGCCGATCGCCGACGCGCAGATGACTGAGGACCAACGCAAGGCGACGCGAAGCTTCCGACTGCTGAGCGAAAAGCCCCAACTGGTGATCTGCAACCTGGCCGACGACGCCACCGACGGCGCAAAGTACGCCGAGGCCAGCAACGCTAAGCGCCGGGTCATCGCGGCGCCGATCGGCCTCGAACTGGAGTTAGCGCGGATGTCGCCGGAGGATCGGGCCGAGATCGAAAAAGAATACAAACTGACCGGGCCGCGCAAAAACGACGTGCTGCGTCAGGTTCTCGAGGCGTCCGGCCAGATTCTCTATTTCACCGCCGGCGAGAAGGAAGTCCGCAGTTGGCTACTGCGCCGCGGCGGGACGGCCCTGGAAGCCGCCGACAATATCCACAGCGACCTCGCCCGAGGCTTCATCCGCTCCGAAACCATGGCCGCCGCGGACCTAATCCGCCTCGGCAGCGAGCGCGAAGTGAAAGCCCAAAACCTGCTGCGCCAGGAACCGAAGGACTACGTGGTGAAAGAGGCGGATATTTTGCATATCCGGTTTAGCGTTTAAGGCAAAAAGCCCTTCCAATTGGGGGAAGGGAAGATTGCGGCGCCGATTTGCCAGCGGGAACGTTGGCATGGCGGCATTGCCTAACCCCCCTCGATTCGCATAACCTAAAGGGCGTTCCAAGTGCCGGCGGCCTTGCCTATCGGCCCGAATCCTTTCACGCCGATTTTGATTTCAGCGACCATGCGTCGGGCGTCCGCCCGGCCGGGATGTCTCCATGTCGACCGGCAATCTTGATGTCGCTACGACCCCTATGACGACACGACGTCCGAAACGTGGCGTGCCCGAAGGGCTCTGGCGCCGCTGCCCGGGTTGCCAGCAAACGATCTTCAAGCGGGACATCGAGAAGCGTCTCGACGTCTGCCCGGAGTGCGACTACCACTGGTACGTTTCCGCCCGGGACCGCGTACGGCAAGTGCTGGACGACGGGACGTTCGAAGAATGGTTTACCGAGCTAGAACCGACCGACCCGCTCGACTTCGTCGACAAGAAGCCGTACCGCGAACGCCTGGCCGCGGAACAAGCCCGGACCGGGCTGCGCGATGCGGCCTTGGTCGGCACGGGTATGGTCCGCGCCCGGCGCGTGGCGTTCGGCGTGACCGATTCGGCTTTCATCATGGGGAGCATGGGCTCAGTGGTGGGCGAGAAGCTCGCGCGAACGATCGAACGCGCCACGGAACAGCGGTTACCGCTGATTGTGATTTCGGGCTCCGGCGGCGGGGCGAGGATGCATGAGGGCATCCTGTCGCTGATGCAAATGGCTAAGGTTTCCGCGGCGCTGGCCCGGTTTCATGAAGTGGGCGGGCTGTTTATCTCCGTGCTGACCAACCCGACGATGGGGGGCGTGGCCGCGAGTTTCGCTTCGCTGGGGGATCTGATCTTCGCCGAGCCCAAGGCCCTGATTGGTTTCGCCGGGCCGCGGACGATCGAAGCCACCATCAGGACGCCGCTCCCCAAGGGATTTCAGACCAGCGAATTCCTGCTGCAGCACGGCTTCATTGACCGGATCGTCCGGCGCTGCGATCTTAAATCAGAGATCGCGCGAACCATTGACTACTGTGGTCGGTAGCCGAAATCGGCGGCGCGGTCATCGCGCTTGCTCACTTCCACGATTCTGCGGCCGAGATCGCGCCCATGGGTTTGCTCGATAGTTTCAAAAAGGCCTTGTCCGGCGGTAAGGTCGATGTGCAGAAGCGGTTTGAGTTTCTGCGCGAAGCGATCTCGGGCACGATGTCCAGCTTCAACATGGTCCGCGATCGCCAGACCGGCGAGATCGTCGGGCTGAAGATTTTGGACAAGGAAAAGACCGCGGCGTTCGAGGAACGCCTGCGAGGGCTGAAGCGACCGCTCGAAGGGGAAATCGCTACAGCGATCGTGCATCCGCGGATTGTGAAGACGCTTGAGTATGGAATGACGACGCGCGGCGAGCAGTTTCTGGTGATGGAGTTCATCGGCGGGCCGGGGCTCAATTCGCTGTTGATCGCGCGCAGTCCGCTGATGGAAGGGAAGCGGCTGACGCTCACCCGCCAGGCGGCGGAAGCGGTGGCCGCGGTTCACAAGGCCGGCTATATCCACCGCGATATCTGCCCGCGGAATCTGATTGCGACCACTGCGGAAGTAAAGGAGCTCAAGCTGATCGACTTTGGCCTGACGCTGCCGGCTACCAAAGAGTTCATGCAGCCGGGCAACCGGACCGGGACGCCGAACTACATGGCGCCGGAAATCGTCAAGCGGCAAGCCACGGACCAGCGCGTGGACATCTTTTCGTTCGGCGTCACGGCGTACGAGATGTTTACCTACGATCTCCCCTGGGAACGCGGCGCGACGGGCCAGGCCGCCATGCAGCACGCCAATTTTGAACCGAAGGACATCGCCCGCGCGCGGCCGACGATCCATCCCACGTTGGGCAAAGCGATTATGAAATGCATCGCCCGCAACCCGGTCGACCGATTCGCCTCGATGGATGATTTTCTGAAAGCGATCAAGGGAGTGGAACAGGACGACGCGAGCTAGCGTTCCGCCGAGATCACTCGTGTCCATCGCAAAACTTCATTCACAACTCAGCGCCATTCCGGTCACGCATCCGGAGTACGCGGTGTTGTTTGTCGACGGCTTGCTGGCTGCCGCGCGGGAGTCTCGGGCCAGCGACTTGCACTTGCAGCCGACGCAAGAGGGACTGCAACTCCGTTGGCGATTGGACGGCGTGCTTCAGGTGGTAGGTGTGTATCCAGTGGCTGCCGCGGGACAGGTTGTGGCGCGGCTCAAGGTGTTGGCGGATTTGCTGACGTATCGGACCGACGTGCCGCAGGAAGGGCGGATTCGCGCGCCACAGGCTGCGGAATCGACTGCGGAGGGATCATCGCTTGATTTGCGATTGAGCACGTTTCCCACGTTGTTTGGCGAGAAGGCCGTCGTCCGGCTCTTCAATACGGAAGATCGGCTGCTGCGCTTGGAAGATCTGCGGCTGCCGGACGACATCGCGGCACGCCTGGCCGAGTTGCTGGCGGAGAACGCGGGGGCGATTTTGGTCACCGGCCCGGCCGGTAGCGGCAAGACGACGACCGCTTATGCCTGTTTGCGCGAGCTGCGTGCTCGGCATGGCGATGCGCGGAATCTGGTGTCGGTGGAAGACCCGATCGAAGTCGCCGTCGCGGGCGTCGCGCAGACGCAGGTGAACGAGCACGCGGGCCTGGACCTTGCCGAGGCGTTGCGATTTATGCTTCGGCAGGATCCCGAGGTGATGCTGATCGGCGAGATCCGCGACGCTTCGACCGCGCGGACCGCGTTTCAGGCCGCGCTGACGGGGCATCTGGTGTTGAGCACGTTTCACGCCGGCAGCGCGGTGAGCGCGATCAGCCGCCTGTTGGAGATGGAGCTGGAGCCATATTTGCTACGCAGCGGCGTTTTGGCTATCGTTAACCAACGTCTGGTCCGCCGGCTTTGCGGCTGTGCGGCGCCGGGACACGATACGGAACAGGCTCTGGGATTGCCGGTCCGCCGGTTTTCGCTACCCCAAGGATGCGACGCCTGTCGCCAAACAGGCTACGCGGGTCGCGCGCTCGTCGCGGAGATGATCGTGCCGGGAGATAGTTTGCTCGGCTCGGGAATCCTCGCGCGCGAAGACGCGGCGCAGTTGGAGGCGCGAGCGAAGGAATGCGGGCTGGTCGATCGTTGGCAGCGCTCGCTGGCGCTGGTCGAGAGCGGCGTCACCTCACCCGAGGAAGTTCGCCGTGTGCTTGGCTGGCGTCGCGCCGGCGCTGCCGAGAGCGGCAGTTAACTTCTAGCGGGAGTCCCCCGCTGGATCGCGCATGCCCCCGCACACGGCCACCCAGGTTGAAGACTTCGCCGCGCTCTACGAGGAGCTCGCGGCGCTGGTGCGGGCGCGCGTCCCGTTGGAGCCGGGACTAGTCCGACTGGCCCGCGATCTGCCGCGCCGTCCGGCGGAGCTCACGGAGTCGGTCAGCCGGCAACTCGCCGCCGGACAGTCGCTGGAGCAGGCGCTCGACGATCCCAAGTTGCGCGCGCCGGCGGTGTTTCGCGCCGCGCTTCGCGCCGGCGTGCGGTCGGGGCGGTTGGCCGAGGCGCTCGAAGGCGTGGCGCTCGCCGCGCGGCGGATGACCGAATTGCGCCGCGCTGTTGGGCTCAGCTTGATTTATCCCACGATTATCGTGTGCATCGGCTTGCTGCAGATTCCGCTGCTGGCAGACGTCCTGAGCGCGATGGTGGCCTGGATGCGCGATAGTCACCACGACGTGCCAGCCTGGATGCGTTTTTTCGAAGGCTGGTCGGAGCGCCGCATCGGCTGGTGGATCTCGATCCCAGCGGTTGCCGCGCTGATCGTTTTGCTATGGAGCGCCGTTTCCGGCGCGGGAATCGTGGGGGGCGGGTGGCGCACGGCGCTGTTTCGCTGTTTGCCCTGGGTGCGCGCGGCGATCGACAATGCGCGACGGGCCCATTTTTCGGATCAACTGGCGCTGCTGGTGGAAAACGGCGTGCCGCTGGGCGAGAGCTTGCGCATCGCCGCCGAGGCGACGGTCGATCCACGATTGAAGAGCGACGCCCTCGCCGGCGCGGCGGCGATTGAAGCGGGCCCGCCGCTCGCCGAAGTTTGCGCGGCGGAGGGCGCCTTCACGCCGATGCTCCGCTGGCTGATGGGAAGCGCCGCCGCGAATCAATCGCTCGGCCGCTCGATGCGCCACGCCGCCGAGACGTACCAGCGCCGCGCCGTCGCCAACGCCGACCTGGCTAAGATTTGTTTGCCCAGCTTGCTGACGGCGGTAGTCGGCGGCGGCGTCACCGCTTCGATGATCTTGTTAGTCGTGTACCCTTGGACGCAGTTGCTCCAACAAATTGTGAAATGAATTAACGCCACAGTCTCCGTTCGCTCCGAATCCAACTTTGCTTCCATGTCAGTTCAATCGCCCAAATCGCCGTGGGATACGTCTTCGCGGGATGCGAAGCCGCGGCGCGTTTGGTTTGGGCAGCAGCTCTCGGACGAAGACTCCGCGGAGTTGGCGCGACAGATCGCGCTGTTGGCGGAGCGCGGATTGCCGTTGCCGGCCGGGTTGCGTGCATTAGGGGCTGAGCAACCCAGCGCGCGCTTGCGCCGAGCGCTCGGCGAACTGGCGGACCAACTCGAAAGCGGCAAAAGCTTGCCGGAGGCGCTCGATCAGCTCGGCTCGCTGGTGCCGCCGTCGGTGCGGGCGTTGTTGTTGGCGGGAATCAAGTCAGGCCGGTTCGTCGAAGTCGTCGAAGAGCATCTCCACAATCGGGCCCGGCTGGGCGAATTGCAACGGCGGATGCGCAACCTGTTGATCTACCCGGGCCTGCTGGTGATCGTCTGCATGGTGGCGCTCGTGCTGATGGAGCACTTTGTGATCAGCCAATTTCGCGAGATGTACGACGAATTCGACGCTTCGCTTCCGCCACTGACCCATGGGGTGCTGATGGTCTCCAGCGGCGTTGCCTACTTTATCGTGGGCGCCGCGGCCGCATTCGTGGCGATGTGGCTGCTATTGTTACTGGGATCGCGGAGCGCCTTTCGTCGCCGTTTGGCGTACCGCTTGCCGCTCGTGGGACGCCTGTGGCGATTCACGGTGCTGGCGCAATTTACGCGCTTGGCGGCCCTGCTGGTGCGACACTCCGTGCCGTTACCGGACGCGCTGCATCTCTCGGCCGGCGCCACTGGCGATCCTGAATTGCGACGATCGGTGGGGCGGGTTGTCACCGCGATCCTGGCAGGCAAGCCGCTCGGCGCGCGATTGGCCGCCGATCGCTCGCTGCCGGCCGGGCTTGCGCAAGTGATTACTTGGGGCGAAGACCAAAACGCATTAGGAGAATCGCTGCTTCTGGCCGGAGAGATGTACGAAGCCCGGGCCATCGGTCAATTGAGTTTCACCGCGATGATCGCCCCGCCGCTGGGCCTGACGATCGCGCTCTTTTTCTTCGGCTTGATCATCATCGCGCTGATGTTGCCGTTGATCGAGTTGTTGGAGACGTTGGCATAGGAGTTTGAAGTTTTCAGTGTTCAGTTTTCAGTTTCATTTCCCTTCCGCACTTATCGCACATCACTGCCTCTTTTCTCCGTGTCTCCGTGACTCCGTGGTGAATCCTCCCCCATGACCAACCTGC
>JALHLM010000144.1 GCA_022844585.1 Pirellulales bacterium
GGGTCACTTCCGCCGAGAGATCGCTGTCCTTCAGCTTGAGCGTCGCCGTCTCGATCGCGAACGGCGAGCCGTACTTCGGAATCAAGTTTTCGCTGATCCGCCCGGAGCCGTGGCAGACAACCGACTCGGCCAGCTTGTTCGGCAGACACAGGCAGGGGCTCACGCAGTGCGTGGCGTAGTGCATCGGCGGCAGCCCTTCCCAGTAGCCGGGCCAACCGCCCATTTCCTGCTGGTGCGCACCGCGCAGGAATTGAATCCGCCCCATCTTGCCGGATTCGTACATTTCTTTGACGAACAGAAACTCGCGTGAATACACGACGGTTTCCATCATCATGTAGTTCTTCTTGCTGGCCCGTTGCGCCTCGACGATCAACTTAATCTCGTCGGCCGTCGTCGCCATCGGCACGGTGCAGGCCACGTGCTTGCCGGCCTTCAAACCGGCCAGGCTCTGCCCGGCGTGATCGGGAATTGGCGTGTTGATGTGAATCGCGTCGACGTTCGGGTCGGCCAGCACGTCCTCGAATTTGGTGTACCGCTTGGCCACGTTGAACGAATCGCCGATCTGCTTGAGCTTCTCCGGCGACCGCTGACAGATGGCGTACATCTCGGCGTGCGGATGATTCTGGTACAGCGGGATAAACTCCGCCCCGAATCCCAACCCAATGATCGCGACGCGAACTTTCTGCGAACTGGCCATGACGCGCTCCGTATCGGTACGACAAGTGTGGTGGCGGCGATGAAACTTGCGCCGATGCCGGTCCCAGCCATTCTCCCCATAGAGCCGGAAGCGTCAGCGCCCGGAGGGAACCCGCGACAACCGCCGCCCAATCCCCAGCCCGGCAACCCGCCAGTTTAGCCGGGCCCATTGGGATGGCAAGGTGGCGACGTTTCACGCTCCGGCGCGACGGGATATGATGGAATCCGAAGTGGACGGTTAACCATAACGGAGCTTGCCGTGGACTTATCACTCCCGCCCGACTTGGCGGACTTCGTCTCCGCGAAACTCGCCACAGGGCAGTTTAGTTCAGTCGATGAAGTCGCGATTGCAGCGTTGCGGCGCTACCGTGACGCGGAGGATTCCAGCTTGGAAAGATTGCGCGAATCCATTCAGCTGTCGCGAGACCAAATCGCTCGCGGCGAAGGAATTCGGATCAATACCAGCGACGAACTGCACGCCTACTTCGAGGATGTCAAGCGCCGGGGTCGGGACAGTTTGGCAAACGAACAAGAGCCAGCAAGTGGTGATTGAACCGGCGGCGATGCTCAACACAAGGAAGCATCCGTGACCACTCCGGGACCGATGCCCAGCAGACTGCACGTCGCGCTGTCGATTGTTGTAATTGTCGAATGTCTGTTCTTGTTTTCGGCCGGCGTAGCTTGCTTGACCGTGACCTGGGATCCGTGCGCGATGTTCAGCGGGCTGATGATCGCACCGCTGCCCGGCTTTTTGGGGTTTGCCCAATACGCCGCCACTTTTCAGCGTCGGGCAGTCGCAGCGCGCAGGGCGTCGACGTGTGCATTCATTCTCGGAGGATTCGTCGGATTCGTGTTGGTCGTCACTTTGATGCAGTCGGTCGCCAAGAGTGTTTTTCCCCCCATCAGCTTCGTGCTGATCTTCGCGGCGTTCACGGTGCCAAATCTATGGAATGGCTTCTTGACTCTCCGTTGGCACCGCCAGTTGACTATATCCCGGTACAGGCCGGAGGACAGCAGATTCAGATTGTCACTTCGTGAACTGCTAGGTTCCACAGCCGTGATCGCCGCATTTCTTGCATTGACGCTCAGTTTCGTCCGCGATCAAAGCCCGCGGTTTGCCGTTAATGTTTCCCCAAGCGAAGCGAATCTCGATTTGCCAGTGAATGCGGCAAATGTGTCGCTCTGCCACGGATTTCGCGGCACAATCGCATATGAATTTGACACCGACGAAGCAAGTTTTCGAGCATGGGTAGACGCTGGAATTGGCTCGATCGAGTCAGATGGAGCGAGTGTTGAACTCTCGCCGATTCGAGGCGGATATACCATCAACCGTTTCTATTGCTTGACTGGCCAGCTCAGCGGCCCAACATCGGTGACAATTGACGACGGTCTGTACTACGACTGGTCGCATGAGGATCGCGGCGTTTACGCGGCCTTTGATCGCAAAACGAGCCGCGCTTACTACTATGCGCACTTCCACTAGTTTCATAACATCGCCCGCCACGAGCCCGTGCGGAGCGGACCTTGCTGCCAGAATCAAGGTGTCCCCTCTCATTGCATCCAACTCCGCACGGTCGCGGCGGCGCCGGGGCGGGCCCAAGGGTGATCGCTACCCCCGGCCCGCCGGATCGGCTCCCCAACCCATTACTTCAAGAATTCGAAATTCGGATCGCCGAGCGCCGCGTGTTCCCAGACGTCGACGCTCAGCGCCTGCGCCGGCTTGGCCGTCGAGGCATTCGCGCCCGACGTCGGCGTGGCCGACGGCGTCCGGTACAAGCCGATCAAAATCGCAATGATCCCGTTCGCAGGCGGAGCGACGGGGGCCGCGACCGCAGTATCAGCCAACGGGGCCGCCAGGTGCAAATCGGCCGCCATCAAACGGCGGTCTTCGCAATGCTCAAAACGAAGCGAACGGGAACCTAAGTGCCGGCTCAAACGAGGCTGCTGGCGACGGAACATGGCAAATACTCCTGACTTTCGGCGTTGATTTTGTGCGGGAGCGGGCGTCGCTCCGTTCAATCCCAGGTACGGGACGGACGCCGCAGCCTTACAAAAAAATCCAGGACAATCGCCCGGCCCATTTCGCCCAACTTGCCGACTGCGAATTTTGCCGTCACGCCTGCCGATACAAGAAAAGGACTGCGCCCGCGGTTTACCCAAAGTCACGGAAGACTTAAAACGCCATGTTCTGCTCTCATTGCGGCCAGCCGGCGGCCAATCGCTTTTGCGCCCATTGCGGGCAACCGCTCGACAACGCCGGCGACGTCGCCATCGCCGTGGTCGACGAGCCTTGGGAAGAGGAGTTTCGCTACGAGGCGCTGATTCGCGCGCCCCAGGTGCGCGACGCGATTTCCCGGCACGCCTCGTTCGCCCGAAAAGGCATGTCCGGCGAGCAGTTCCTCAAAATCTGCGACAAACTGATGCCGCTCGGCGTGCCGATGGAGTCGCTCGCCGCCGTGATCCAGCCGCTCTACGCAGCCCTCGGCATCTCGACGGGGAAGCAACGCCTAGTGCAAATCCAGGCCTCGATCGGACGCGTGATGCAGCGAACGCTCTGCTCTCTGGCACGACGCGGCCAATCGCTCCGCGACGTCCAGCAGGCCGCCGACGGCTGCGTACTGACCGCGGAGCTACCTTCGGATTTATTCGCCCTCGCGGGTGATATCATGGTCACCCTCCGCCGCCGCGACGCCGCCACGGAAGTGAACGCCGCCACCAAAATCGGCGGCCAATGGTTCGACTGGGGCAAAAGCAATCGAGCGCTGGATCAACTATTCGCTGATCTGCAGCATGATCCAGGTTGATAGTAGTTTGAAGTTTTCAGTGTTCAGTTTTCAGTGAGGAATCCTCGCTTCAAACACATTCCTCCCTCCCTCCAAATCAACTCCAATCGCCCCACACCCCAGCCCGCTCACAAGTCCCTCACTCCTCTCTCTGCGTCTCAGCGCCTCCGCGTTTCAAACGGTTCCCCCTCCGTGTCTCCGTGCCTCCGTGGTGAATCCTCCCCCACAGTGCAATTCCCGCGCCGAACTTTCCCCGCTGATTTTTAACAATATTCTTCAAGTCGGACCGCAGCCAGCCGGGAATCGCACGCTATAATTGCGGCATCGGGTTGCAGTCTGATACATCGGTGGGAAGTGATCGGGGAATTGTGAATGAACCCGGCCGCGACTGCCGATGTTACGGGTGACTTCAACGTCACCTATTACGAACAAGCCTCTCGCGCAGAATTCCGTCGGAGGGACCTACTTTTTTGCGTTGGTCGTAATCAACAAACGACAAGTGCCTAGCACTGTCCGATTACCACCATTCTCGCAGCGACTCCACCGTCGCACTTCCGCGAGGGGTTTGATTCACGAGATCACGGCCGGCATCGTGCAAACGATCGCCGGCCGTGGTCGTTTTAAGTATCAGGGGTTTCGTACTCTGAAAAACACGCCGTAATGAACCGTCACTCGCGAACTACGCGTCACGACGTGTCCGCGCCGCAACACCGCTTTTGCACAGCGCGCTTCATTGGTTCCGGCATCTCTGCCAGCTAATCCGCCGCAAAAGGGCGGGCAACAGCGTCCGCGTGAAGGCTCCAAGAACCTGCGCCAGTTAACAACCAGATGCGCGAGGTGATTGCTTGGTCAACTCGAAAGTGCTCCGATCGACCGTGCCGGCGAACGCCAATGGCGTCTGGTAGTCCGGCAAGACGGGAGTAATCGGATCGCGTCTGACTTCGAACGGGTTCAGGCCATACGCATTCCCGCATTCTTGCATTCCTGGCGACGGCCGGATTGATGTAGACAGAAGTGCGGTTCATTGATACAAGGTTCCGCCCGAAATCCTCGAGTTCGCCTTTTCAGCCACGCTTGTACAGAAAGTGCCATGATGGCTCGTCCCAAGAAGAAGACGCTTTCGCAAAACGTCGTCAATGTCGCCACATCGGGCATGCCGTCGCCGGTGCGCAGCGTGCTGGGACATCGGATCATTGCCTTGCTGGTGGTCCTCGCCCTGCCGATTCTCTACATGCTGGGTGTGGTTTCCATTGACTGGCAGAACGGTCGGCCGCATTTGTCGGTCGATCGGGAAAAAGCCGCCGAAGTCAAGGAAAAGGCCTCGGAAAGGATCCATGAGATCCAAGAGCAGCGGGATCGAGATCAAGACGGTCGACCCCATCTCCTTTCCCAGGGCGAATCGTCAAATCCGCTCGGGGACCGCATGGCCAAAGCGCTCGACGGCGTCGACGAGGGAAAAAAACCGTCATTCGGCTTTGCGCCAGCGGCCAATGAACCGGAAACGCCCGCCGGACAGAAGCCCCGCCCCGGGGCGCGTCTCAAGAAGTTATTCGACGATCGTCGCTAGGCGGATACCGCATGGAAGCCTGGCGGTGCATTTTTGGCGCATGCTGCCTGCTGACCGCCTGCTTCATGGCCGTGGGCTGTGGCACTACGCCTACTCAACAAGGCTTGCTGGAACGGCAGTCCGATGATGCTCGGCTCTCATCGCGCCAGTTGCGCGTAATGGTGAATGAGTTCACGGTTCACTTCGCGGATCGCATCGAAGTCAGCGCCGACCAGATTCTTGCCAGCACATCCGATCCGTCGATCCGCCGGAACGCTTTGCTGTGGAAAATCAACGGGACATCCGCGTGCTTTCAGGCCGCCTCGCGCCCGGATCCCTTGGCAGCCTATCTGGACGTTTGGATTCTGAATCGGCAAATGGCCCAATACTTCGAATCGCCCGCCAGCCGACAGTTGTTTGGCCCCGGACATTCACTGGTCCTCGAGGAATGTCATTCCCTCGAACGACGCTTGCAGAGCATTGATCGCGCCGTGGGCGGCGAGCTGCGTTTCGGCGAAGAGTTTGTTGCCAAATTCGCGGCTGACTATCCCGTGCGGAGTTTGTATTTCGATCGCGAGCCCATCGCATCGCGCTACATTGAGGAAGTTCAAGAACCGGCGAACGAGTTGATGCACGTGGTCGGCAATTTGGACGAAAGCGTCACGGAGCTGAAACAGCTGGGCGCCGTCTACGCCAAACACCTGCCCAAGCAGGCGCGCTGGGAGGCGGAGCTGTTCTTGATGAACTCATCGCAGCTGGAAATCGTGCAGCGCCCAATGCAAGATCTTTCCATGGCCGTGAATGCAATGTCGCGGCTCGCCCAAGTGAGCGAGGCGATCCCTGCCCTTCTTGAACGCGAACGTCTCGCGATGCGCGAGATCGTGGCGGACGAACGCAAGCAAACGCTCGGCGAACTCGATCGCATGCGTCAGGCGACGCTCGTTGATTTCGAAAGTGAAACATCGGTCGTGCTGCGGGCTCTCGACGAGCAACGCGTGGCCGTCGGGCGCGACTTGCACAACGAAACGGCAACGATGCTCGACGCGGCCGACGCAATTACTCGTCGACGCACGGAAGAAGCGATGCAGCAAGCTCCGGACCTGATCGATCACTTTTTTTGGAGGGCCTGCCAGGTGTTCGTGGTCCTGATGCTGTTAGCAGCGCCCGCCGTTTGGCTGGTTCGGCGACTGAGGCCCGCGAGCGGCCAGCGAGCGATCACGCCGAAATTGCACGAAGCCGCGGACAAGCCGATCTCCTTGTACGGCGAGGATGTGCTGGAGGATGCGGCGTAATCGAAATCGTCGATAGCGCTCCGCATTCTGCCTGGATGACGACTGACTTGGCGAACCGATCGCCCGTTGTGACGGACACGTTTTGTGGAGGCGACGACATACGATGGAAGAGATACAGAAATGGCGAACCGCCCTGCAAAGCCCAGACGTCGCGGAGCGAGCCGCCGCCGCGGAAAGTCTCTGTCATGCGGGTCCGGACGCCGCACCGGCAGTCTTGGAACTGGTCCAAGCCTGCGCCGACGATGAAACGGTCGCGGAATGGGCGACAGCGGCACTGGAGGAACTTGGGGCACCTCCGACGGAGTCACTGGAACCACTCACGAAACTCGCGTCAGATAGCAAATCGCCGGTGGCCTACTGGGCGGTGACCTTGTTGGGACGTCTTGGTCCCGCTGCCATCGGCAGTGAGAAGGTGCTTGCAGCGCTGCTGCATGATTCGCCGGATGCTGCCGTACAAGAGCGCGCCGCCTGGGCCCTCGGAGAGATTGGCGCGAAGTCGGCGGCGACCCTTGCCGCTTTGAATCGCGCATCGCAATCCACGTCACCGCGCCTGGCGCGCCTGGCGAAAGCGTCCTTGGAACAGATTCAGAAGTAGACAAGCCGCGGACAAATCGCGACTCAGACATGCTGCGAAGTGAGGTCAACCAGGACGGTTGGCTTGAAAGGCAAGGAGGCCAGCGATGGCACGTAAAAAAGCAAGTCCGCCCGCCAAATCGCGATTGTTCACCATCATTTCGCTGCTCGGGGCGATCCTTTCCAGCGGCGGCGTCGGCGCATACTTCAATCCCGATTGGCCGGTCATCGGGCCGCTGGTCGAGAAGTTAGCTCAACGACATGCCGCGGCGCCATCCGACGGAGAAGTCGGCTCCGGCAAGCTCGTGCAAGCCTGGCGCGAACTGACCACTGAGAGCGCAGCAGCTCCCGCTCCGATCGAAACGCCATCGCGCGACAACGCGGCGCCCGCGCAGCCAGCTTCAGCGCGGCGGCCCGGCGAGACGCTGTTGATCGCCACGTTCAATATTCAAGTGTTTGGCAAGAGCAAACTGTCGAAGCCAGGCGTTATGGACGTCCTAGTGCAGGCGGTGCGACATTTTGATGTCGTGGCGATTCAAGAAGTGCGCGCGTCGGAAGACGACATCTTGCCGCGATTCGTGGCCGCGATCAACGCGGATGGCAGCCGCTACGACTTTCTCATCGGACCGCGCCTGGGACGCACCGTCAGCACCGAGCAATACGCGTTCGTTTATGATACGGCGTCCGTCGCTTGTGACACGGCCGCCTCGGGCACGATCTCGGACCCAGCCGATTTGTTGCACCGCGAACCTTTTGTGGCGCACTTCCGAGCGCGCACTCAGCCTCCGGCGCGAGAATTCTCCTTCTGGCTGGTCGATACGCACACCGATCCCGATGAAGTCAAGCAAGAGGTCGACGCGCTCGCGGACGTATTTCAATTCATGCGAACGGCCGACCCACGCGAGGACGACGTAATCCTGCTCGGCGATTTGAACGCCAGCGAAACGCAACTCGGACGACTCGGCCAGGTGCCTGGCATCACCTGGGTCGTTAGCGGCGCGATGACGAACACCCGCCGCAATAAGGCCTATGACAACATTCTTTTCGATCGCGCTGCCACGAGCGAATACACCGGGCGGTGGGGCGTCTTTGATCTCGAAAGCGCGTTCGGACTGACTCGCGAGCAGGCGCTCGAAGTGTCAGACCACTTGCCGGTTTGGGCAGAGTTCCATCGGGCCGAAGCCACGTCGCGCAATGACATCGCGGACCGTGTTCCCGGCGTCCAGCGTTAACGTCACGTCGCCGAATTCCCCTACGAGTGCCAGGCGCTAAGGTGCAATAAAACCGCGCATCTCGGTTTCGTAGCGATCGAGGAACTCCAGACTCGCCGGCAGTTTGTTGCGGCGGAGCCAGGTTTCGTACGAGATCGTTTGCTTGGCGGTGGGCAGTTCCTTGTTCCAGAGCAGGCCGTCCCCTTCGAGGCCGACCACCGCGTTGCCTTGTTGCTTGCGGGCTCGCAAATTGAGCTCTTTGTCGTCCATTTTGAACGTGATCAGCGTGTACTCTTCATCGCGAATGCCGCCTTTTTCCGGCTTCCAGCCCAGCGGCGCCAAGGCCTTGGTGAATCGCTCGGCGGCGTCGGCCAAAGTGGCGCCAGGAATCTGAATCTCGATCTGTTTCGCATCGACGTCGAACTTGGGCGGTTGGGCCCCTTCGACGGTCGGGATATCGGCCGCTTCCAAACCGACATTGTCCCCTTCTTCCACGGGTTCCTCTTCCGCTTGCGACAACTCCCAGAGCGATCCGGTGGCCTGGCCGACTCGGATCAAGGTTTTCCCGTCCGGCAGTTTCGTCAGACCGACGGTCAAGTTGCTCTGGCCGCGCAGGTAGGTCAGCCAGGCGTGGTCGTCCTTCTCAAATCGCCCCTTTTCGCGAACCAGCCAGCCGTCGGTAACGAGCGCTTCGTCGTAGAACTTTTGCGCTTGATCCAGGGTTAATTCCGTCGTCGCAATCAGCGTGGGATCAGTTGAGCCGTCGAACTCGATGTAGCCCGCGTCGGGAGGCGGCGGCACGGAGCTGTTGTTGGGAAAGAGACTGTATTGAATCGTGTAGCTTTCAGGGTCGACCGGAAATTTGCCGATCGAGACGCGCAGCGTGGTACCATTGCGCAGAAAAGTAAAGTCGCGTTCGTCGGGCGTCTCACTGTGCGAGCTGTTGAGGCGCGTATAGCCGATCCAACCGGCCTCCTTCATTTTGAGCAACAGCGTCGTTTCGATTTGGAGGAGATCGGCCTTGGTGCGATACGACAAGGTCGCCGCCGACTCGTACGCGGTCTCGGTTGGAGCGGCGTCGAACCGCGGCGTCCAGCGCAGGTCGTAGTTACCGTCGAGGTGCGCCATGATGTTGGTTTTGCCGTCCCCGGAATCGTAGCAACTCACGGAAAGCCGGAAGCCGTCTTTACCGAATTCCATGGCCGCGGGATTCAGCGAGCTCGTTTCCGTCAGCTTCCAGCCAGCCTGTTCCAAGAAATACTTGTAGAACGTCTTGGCTTCGTCCGGCTTCACGGCCGCGAGACCACCGAAATCGCCCGCACTGATGAAGTTCGATTCACTGCCAGGAAGCCTGGGGAACGTCCGCAGGTCGATGACTTGCTCCAACTGGGCTTGAGTCGCCGGCGCTTTGGCGGCCTTATCCGGCAGCGTCACTGGCTGATGCAATGGCTTCAACGCCACGGCGGCGCCTTGGCTCGGAGTGCCCCAGATGCGCGTGCAACCGCTTTCCGAGGCTACGACCAACAGATTGGTCGAAGGCAGCCAGCACACGCCGACGGTCGCCCAGCCGAAGCTGTCGATGACCTGCGTGACACGGCGCTCAGCCAGGTTCCAGATTTGCACCGACCCGCCGTTGGTCGTCGCCAAGAACTTGCCGTCCGGCGAGTAGGCGATCCGTTCGCTGCCGGAGACGCCCTGCGTGATCTCGAAAGCCGGCTTCAGGCCCGCGGCATTAAAAAAGTGCAATGAGTCGTCGCCGCCTAAGATGAACTGCTCACCGTTTGGCGAGCGCGCCAGAGCGTGACTATAGCGGCCCGCCGAAAACGCTTGCACCATTTCACCGGTGCTCGGGTTCCAGAGCGAAGTCGTTTCGCCCGCGGCAGCCAAAACGTTCGGCGCCACGTACTCGATATGATTGACGCTATTCGTGTCGACCTCGAACCTGTTGCGTGGCTCCAGTTGATCCGCGCTCCAGACGTTGATTTTGTTGTCGTAAGAGATGGTCGCGATCTCCTGCCCGTCGGGCGAGATCGCCAGGCCTTCAATGCTATTCGTGCCAAGTTCCTTGGCGACGATTTCGCTGCGGTCCTCAAGACTCCAAATGCGCACCTTGCCGGTCGAGTCGCCGACGGCGAACCATTTGCCATCCGGCGCGACGGCCAACGAGTGGATCGATCGCTCGCCGTCCTCCGCGGTCAATTCCAGGAAGACGTGCTCAGGCTCATCGCCCTCCAGCGACCACAACAACACGCGCGAGCCGGCCACGATGAAATGCCGGCCGTCCGCGGTCGGCGCAACACACGAAGTGAAACTTGTTTTCTCCCATTCGCGAATCGCCAACAATTGCACCGGCTCGAACGGCGCCGGCGTCCAGCGTTGGATTTGCTCTGCCGTCGGGGCGGCGATGGCTGGGGCCGGAGGCGCGGCGGTTACTGGCGGCGCGGTCGCCGTTGGCTGGGCGCTTGCGGCCGTCGCAGTGCTGCCGTCGCTCTTGACCGAAGCCTCGGCCGAACCGCTTTGCGGAGGTACGGCATCCTCCGAGGTTTTTGCCGGAACCTGCGTGGGCTGGCCTTCCGGCGCACCTTTGCCGCAGCTCAGAGTCAGCGACATGAGCATTGCCGCGGCGACGAAGCAGAAGCACTTCCGAGTCGCGTCGTGCCGACAGCTTTGGTTTCGGGCGTGAGGTTGCGTCGACGAGGAATCTGGGCGGACCATATACATACTATCGTGCGTCCAAGGCGTTGTCGAAATGTGGTGAATTACGAAGAATGTACCGCCGCCACGGTCGCCTGGCTATCCGCGCCGGATGAGCCATCCAGAGCCCGGAAATCGGCAATTTGGTCCTCGACAGCGGCGGTCCGGCACCAGAAAATCGGTGGGCTGTATGCATCGCGCCCAATCGCCCGGAGAGGCTTCATCATGCGTCGTCGAGATTTTGTCGCTGCCCTGGCCGCGGCGGCCTTTGTCGGTGCGGCGCGTGCCGCCGAGATTCCGCAGGAGGTGCGCATTGTGCGCGCCGTGGGCTTCGACCTGACGAACCGGCGCTCGAAGGTCGCTGGACGCAACGCCCAGAAGGAAGTCCATGGCGACACGACGACCGACCGCATGGTGCGTTTTTACACCGATACCGGCGCGGAAGGTTTCGGCCACTGCCGCGCGGAAGAAAACGAGGTCGCCAAGCTTATCGGCAAGCCGCTCGCGGAGTTCTACAGTGCGAGCAACACGGCCATGTCGGGAACCCTGGGCGCCGGCACAATGCCGCTCTGGGATTTACTCGGCAAGCTCATGCAGAAGCCGGTGTATGAGTTGCTGGGTGGCAAAGGCGCGGAGCAGGTGCCCGTCTACGATGGCTCAATCTACTTCGCGGACCTGCTGCCGCAATACGCCGATAAATGGGAGGATCGCTTCCGAACCGAAATCGACATGGGCTTGGAGATCGGCCATCGCGCCTTCAAGATCAAGATTGGGCGCGGCGCGAAATGGATGCCCCGCAATGAAGGGAATGCGCGCGACGTGGCAGTCGTGCAATTGATTCGCCAGCATGCGGGGCCGGATGTGCTGCTGGGCGTCGATGCGAACAACGGCTACGATCTGGCCGGCGCGAAACGCTTTCTGGAGCAAGCGGGCGACGAAAACCTGGCCTTTGTCGAAGAACTGTTCGAAGAAACCGTCGACGATTGCCTGGCTTTGAAGGCGTTTATCCAGGAACACAACTGGGCGACGCTCGTGGCGGACGGCGAAACGCAATCTCAGCTCGACGTGTTCAAGCCGTTCATA
>JALHLM010000145.1 GCA_022844585.1 Pirellulales bacterium
GCGACTCATCTAGTACTCTTTCAACACTTGATTGACGGGTAGGGGGGTGCCACTGGCGGATTGTCCGCCAGTGCGAGACGGACGCTGAATGCAGAGTCAATTCCAGCACTGGCGGACAAGCCGCCAGTGGCACCCAGCCCGAATTCTGTGAATTGACAAAGCACAAGTTACGCCAATCTCAACCTTCGCGTCATTTCGCGTGTTTCGCGGGCACTCACTCCTCGGACTATTTCCCAAACCAAGGACACAACAGCCGTCGCAGCCAGGTGAGCGAGTAATCCATCAGGAAACCAACGGCCGCCAGGACGAGCAGGTAGAGGTACACGGTGCTCATGTCGCTCAACCGTTGCTGCATGCGCAGGCGGAAGCCGAAGCCGACTTCGCCGATCGAGTATTCGGCCGCGATCAGGTACACCATCGCCGGCCCGACTTGCAATCGCACCGACTCGATGATTCGAGGCAGAATCTGTTTGAACGTCACGTTCCAGATCAGTTCCGGATGGCTCGCGCCGAGCGTATAGGCCTTGTAGATCAATTCCTCCGGCACGTCCGTCCGGGCGGATTGATAGATCGACTGGGCCAGCGTCGGAATCACGCCGAACGCGATCATCGCGATATAAAGCTCCGTGCCGGTGCCGACGAGCACGAAGAACACGGCCAGCATCGCGGTGGGGGGCACTTTCGCGAGACACGACAGCGGCGGCAACAACAGCGCTTCGACCGGCGTGAAGCAGCCCATTGCCAGACCGATGACGACGGCGGCCAGCACGCCTACGGCCAGGCCGGTGAAGTGGCGCGCGAAGGTCGCCTTGGCGTCCGTCCAGAGCCAGGAGTCGCCGTCATAGCGATCCTGTGGCTTCAATACGCGCGCGACGCCTTCGGCCAGTTGCGACCAATTGGGGATGGTCGTGTCGGCGGGATTCTTTTGGTGCTGCCGGTGGGACAACCAAGTGTACCCGGCCAGCAGCACCGCGATGGAGACGACGCCCAGAATGATGTGAGCGCGTAGCGAGATCGGCTGACGAATCATGCGTTATTCCGTGCCGCCCGCGCCGGCCGCGGCTTGCACCGCCTTGATGTACGAATCGTCGAACCGCACGGAGACGGGCGAGGCGGGATCCGCCTTTCCATAACCGACGGTCCGCTTCCCATCGAACATCTCGTGCGACTCGCAGAAGCTCAGCACCTTGTCCATCGTCTTGGGCAGTTCCGCTCCGGCGAGCACATTCGCGCCCTCTCCGGCGTTCTTGTAGAACTTCGTCTGCTGGACAACGAGCGTCATGTCTTCGAGCTTCAAGTCGGAGAAATCCTCGCCAATCTGCACCAGCGCTTCGTTTCGCGTGGCGGGGGCCTCGATGACTTTATTCATCGCGTAGTAGCAGTCGATCACGGCATGGCAAAACGCCTCGGCGCCGGGCTTCTTCAACGCGTCCTCGGCGATCACGACCATGTCGATGATCTCGCCGGGAATCTTGGACGAGTCGAACAGGACCTTCGTGTCCTTGCGCGTGCGCAGGGTCTGCAGTACGTACGGGTTCCAGACCATGATGGCCTCGTAACCCTCCTGCCCCTGCTGCATGGCCAGCGACGCCGCGGCCGGATCGTTGTTGGCGAACTCAAAGTCCGCTTCGGTTTTGCCAAGCTCCTGCAGGCAACGTGCAAAACAGTATTCCGAGACGCTCTTGGCCAGGCCGTAGACCTTGTGGCCCTTCAATTGATCGACATCGTCGATGCCGGCCACGATGCAGGCGTCCGCCCCGTCGCTCGTGCTCGTGGGGAGAATGGCCACGCCGGGACGGGAGCCGGCGGGCGAGAGAATATCGATGTTCGTGATGCAGACTGCGTCACACGTGGCCGTGGCGTAGGCCACGAGACACGGATCGTAATCCTTTTGCTGCAGCTCAATATCGACCTTCCACTTTTCCTCGATCGGCCCAAGCTTGCCTTTCGCGCCGTCGATCAGCTTGCGGCGGTGCGCGACGCCGAACACGCTCCACGAGGGGTACTCGCTCCAGGCCAACGAAAACGAGGGCATGTCGGCCGGCGCGTTCGAGGCGGAAGACGGAGCCGGAGTCGCCGTCGGCGTTCCACCGCAGCCAGCCACGGCGAGCAACAACAGACTTGTCAGCATCCATGAACAATTCGAGCGGGTCATCGTTCTGCACTCCCTTCGAGTATGTTGTAGGTCAGGCACCGCGGCCGATGCCGACAGCTTCGCTCATGCGAGAACCTATTCAGAATCCTAAAACCTCGCCAAACACGTGCCTGACATGGGAGCGTCGTCGACTCCTGTCAGGCACGCCCCGAGCAATCGTCAGGATGTCACGACGAATTCCTCATCGGCATTCCTTGTTGCTTCGACTGCGGTGCCTGACCTACGCTTCGGGCAGCCGTGTTTCCACGCGTTGCGATTCGGCTTGTTCCGCCGACGGCTTGTCCGTTTCGGCGGCGAGGCCGATCAGCTTGTCGAACTCGTCGCTCGACGCGCTCTTGCTGGCGTAATCGAGAAACTCCGCTTCCTGCCGCTTCGTGTCGGTGCCGGCCAGTTCGCGCGAAACGCGGGCCTTGGCCTTCGACTCCTGGCGCAAGTCGCGCATGTCTTGCAGCTCTTTCGACGAGCGGTCCTCGCTGATGCCGGCCAGGATGTTGGAAATCTCTTCCTCTTCCTTGGCCGTGATCACGTCGGCTACGGTCGCGGCGGCTTCTTCCTTGAGCTTCTCCAGGTCGCGCAGCAATTGCTGCATCTGGACCTTGTGATTGCCCAGGTTGCCCTGGAGCTGCTTGATGTCGTTTTCCAGCTCCGCGATACGATCGTATTTCTCTTTGAGTGTCGCGGAGAAATCATTGAAGGCGCCCAGGCACTTCAAATATTCCTCGTTCTTCTTGATCTCCTCCATGGAGACCCCTTGGCCCTTGAGCTTGTCGACCACGCTCTTGGCCTTGCCGGCGGCCCCTTCCTTGAGCTGCTCCAGGCGCTTGGTTTCCTCCGACAACGTGCGCACCGTCGCCAGCTTCTTTTCTTCCTGGGCGATCATCTGGGCCACGGCGGTCTTGTATTGGTTGATGCGCGCGGTCTTTTCCTGCACGATTCGGTCGTACGTCGCCTGAATCACGTAGGGATTCGACGACAGTTCCTTGCGCGCCGAGTCGATGCGGCCGGTAATCAAATACCCGAAGGCCCGCAGATATCTGCCCAATGCTCCAAACACGCGATGATCTCCCAATTGTGCCGGGCGTGAGGAAGTTGCCCGAAAGTATACCCTGTCCTACGGGGGAGAGAACCAGCTACCGCCGCCGATTCCAGCCCAATCCGATCACGCACCGGCCACACCAGCCCGTAGCGCCAGCGAGGGGGAGTTGACGATGGTGATCGCTGTACGTGAACGCCGAGCCAACCTTCCGGTTCGCCCAAATCGATTTCGATCGCGGTTATGCGATCTGCTCAGCGTATTCGATTGGATTGTTACCAACGTCCACTCCCCCTCGCTGGCGCTACGGGCTAGTGTCGACGACCCTACTGCCCAGGGACCAAGGTGCGCCAGCGCCCCAAACTAGGCGCAACCTCGGCGGAATTCCGCACATAGCGGTTATTCCGCTTCGCGCGGCGCAGCGGCCTGGGGGTGGCCGAGTTCGGCTTCGAGCGTTTGCATCCGCTCCTCAACCTTCCGCGCCACGTCCAAGCTCGCGGTCAATTCCTGGCGGAGTCGCGCCAGGTCGTGGGCGGGAGTCTGCGCCAGCGCCAGCGCTTTGACATTATCCAGCGTCCCGGCCAACTGGCGGACGCTCTGGTTGATCTCCTCCAGCAGCCGTTCCCGGGCTTCGAACAAACTGCGCTGCCCGTCGGCGGTTCGCATGCCATGCGCGGTATCGCGCAATTCCAGCGAACGCTCGAACGACACGATGCAGGCGCGGAACAGGTTCTCGACCTGCGAGTTAATCTCCAGCACCGATCGCCCTTCTAGCCGCTGGGTCCAAGCCGTGTCTTTCCGGAAAGCGTCGTAGAGATCGCGCAGATACTTGAGACTCTGCTCGTCCCGCGGATCATGATCGGCGGAGAGCCGCTCGGAGAGTTGATCGAGTTGCCGTTCCTGCGCGTCGATCGCCTCGCGCTGAATCGCCTCGAAGGCGTCCTCGGCGATCGCGTCGTGCTGAAACAGCCACCGCGTGGCCAACGTGCCGACGCCAGTCAACAATCCGGCGACGCCGAGAAAGGCCAGCCAGCCGGCGCCCTGATCCAGGCCCCAGGAGATGGTCAGCAAACTTAAGCCGCCCGCCCCGGGAATCAACGTCCAGGGACTGGCAATCAAGTCCACCAGCACCTTGCGACGAAACCGGGCGGGGTCCATGGGGGAAAGTATGAATGATGAATGCGGAATGATGAATTGGGGAAATGACAGGCGTCCGGAAGTTTACGAAGGCAGGACCTGGTTGCCAATGCGATGACCCGAGTTTCCAACCCTCATAATCGTCGTCCCGCCCATCTTCCTCGCCATTCATCATTCATCATTCGAAATTCATCATTTACCTTGCCGCCGTCTCCGTTCCCAACGGCTTCCCTTCGGTAAGCTTGTCGCCGAGGCCGTAGAGTTTCTTTTCTTGGTTGATCTGCAATTCGACCGTCCGCGTGGTGAGGTGGATGCGGTGGACCTTGCCGCGGCGTTCCTCGCCGAGGTCGAACTCCTCTCCCTCGGCGAGCTTGAAGAGCTTGCCGGTCGTTTCCATGTGAATCCACACGACCAACTCCGGATCGGTCAGGATCGCTGTCACTTTGGCGAACCGGGCAGGGTCGACTGCCGGGTCTGGCTTCGACGTCTTCTCCGGCGGCTTCGGCGGCGCCGGTTTGTAGGCGGCGAACGTGTTCCGCTTGGTGATCACGTCGCGATATTCCTCGAACGTGCCGGCCAAGGACTCGCCTGGCACGCTGCTGAGGGCGTCCTTGCGATCCGCATTCGGCAGCACCAGGGCGTCGATGGTGATCTTCACTTCCAGCTTGCCGCTCTCTTGCGGCGTCATGGTCAGCGAGCGCACCAGGTGCAGGTGACCAGCCGAATAGAAGGTGTGCAGGAACTTCGTCAACTCTTCCAGAGTTGCTTTGCCGCGCACCGAGTACGGCAAGCGTTGATACACGATGGGCCGCGGCCCCTTCGCATTGCGCATGCTGGCCGACATCAAGAACTTCGGCGTCGCCTGCGTGGGCGGTTCCACGTTGGGGTCTTCGAAGCCCGCCTCGCCGACGATCTTGCGCAACCAGGCGCTATAGGCGAAGCGCGCCAATTCCGGATCGGACGGCAGAGCCCGCGACTCGTACTTCGTCAGCTTCGTGGCGGCCAGTTTGCCGCGCTCAATTTGCGTTTTCTTCTTATCGACTTCGCCGCTCAGCCGCGTGATTTCATTGTTGCGTGCGTTGATCGAACTGCGGACTTTCCCGTACAGCCAATTGCCGGCCAGGACCGCGACGAGCGCGACTACCACCCCCAGCAGTTGCTTCTCTCGCTTTTGCATCAGGGGGTCTCCACGGCGGGCAGAATGATTTCGGTGCCAAAGTCCCATTCATACGGCTTGGTGTCCGTATCGCGCGACGTGCCCAGGCTTTGCACTTGATGCCCGGCGTCCCGCAGGCTGTTCTCGACCTTCTGGACCGTATCAAGCGACTTGACCAGGCCGTCGAATTCGATCTTGCCGCCGCCACCCTGCTGCGCCGCGAGGCGCACTTCGGTGAGCATCACGTCCTCCGGCGGCGGAAGTTTTTCGGCCAGCCGTTTCATTTCTTCCAGCCATTGCACGTCGCCGGCGCGCCAGGCGTCGATCGAGGTCACGCGGTCGACGACCTGCGTGTATTGATCGACCAGCTTTTGCTTCGCGGCGTTTTGTTGATTCCAATCCGCGATCTGCTTGTCCAAGCTCGATACGTACCACGAGTACCAGCCGATGCCCATTGCCACGAGCAGCGTCGCGGCGGTCGCATAGACCAACATCCGTGGACGTTGCGACGGTTTCTCCGGACGCCGCTTGGGCTTCAGGAAGTCGATCGCATGCGGCGTCTCGCTCGCACCATCTAGCAACATGCCCAGCACCGGCGCGAAGCGCCCGCGGTGCGGTGCTTTCGCCATCCCCAGGCGCTCGGCGTTCGCCACGCCGGCGAACGGATCGAACACCTCGGTCGGCAGACTTAACGATTCCGCCAGGTGCCGCGCCAACTCGGCGTGTTCGTCGCCGCCCGCGTACAGCCAGACTCGCTCCACGCGACGACCGCCGAGTTGATTCTGCACCGCGCCCAGCGTGCGTCGCACTTCCGCCACCAATGGCTTGGCGAAATCGGCCGTAGCCAGCGCATCGCTCGGCAAGCGTGCCGTGCGGGTAAACACCACGCGATCCGCGATCGTTACCGTCAGGTCCAATTCGTCGGCCAGCAGATCGACCAGCAACTGTGGCTCAGCGCTGGTTTGTTTCTTCGATCGCGCCAACAAACTCGCCGCGGCGCATGGTCGCAGAATCAGGTGTTCTGGTTTCAGCCCGGCCGTGGCACAAATCTCCTCAATGTGCTTCACGGCGTCCAATGGAATCGTGGCGGCCAGCACGGTGCGTTGCTGATCGGCCTCGCCGGCAATGGCGACAAAGTCGAGCGGCCAGCCTTCTCCCCAGGAAGCGAATTCCCGAGGCGCCTGGAACCGCACCATCTCCGGCAGCTCTTCATCCGGCGCCGGGGGCAGATTGAACATTTTCAGTTCAATGCTCGTGCGCCCAACTCCCACCAACGCCTTGCCGCCGCGCACGCGTCGCGTCGCCAGCCCGGCCGCCAGTTGCCGACCAATTTCCTTGGGCCCGGTCGTGGGCTCAAACGGAATCGCGAATACGTCGTCAATCGAGGCCTGCCCGCGCTTCTCAGTGGCCACGGCCACGCGAGCCTCACGGTTGTCCCATTCAATAGCAATCAGGCGTGACATATGGAAGTAGGGGAGTAGGTGAAGTAGGTAGTAGGCGGGAGGGAAGTAGGTGAGGTAGTTAGTAGGTGAAGTAGGTGAAGTAGTGCCGAGCCTCGGTCTACTTACTACTTCACCTACTAACTACTTCACCTACTCTCCCCACTCATTCCGCGAAGCCGCGCCCTAAATGCGTCAGGTCTCTCCAGAATACTACGCCGGGGGTCCCGGAGGTAGCGTCAATAATGGCCTCGGCACGGGCCGTGGGGCCGCCATTTTCGTAGTAGCCCAGCACCTGCACGCGGTACACGGCCCCGCCGCAGGTCACGAGGGGCATCAATTCTTTCATTTCGTCGAGGGTCACCATCCCCTTGGTCAGGAGCCAGGTCTCGTGCCGGAACTCAGGCTCGTTTTCGGTCGGTTCCGGGCTCCGGTCGGCGATGATGTTTTCCACCACGTCGGGCGTCAGCCCGGGAATGCCCAGCAGCAACGTCCGCGGGGCCTGGTTGATGTTGATTCGCCCCCGGATCGCAGGCTCTTTCACTACGGTCACGGCGTCCATCAGTTGCGGCAGGTAGGTGGCGATCAGCCCCGGATTGTCCGGAAACGGCGTATCGATGATGGTGGCCTGGTTCGTCATCGGGTTGGTGACTTGCGTGTATTTGCCGATCAGGTCGAGCACCTGGCTGAATGAGTAAGTAGGCTCGATTTCGAAATCCGGCGCCTGACTGCCGACCTGCTGCGGCGGCGTGGGCGGCGGCCCCTCTAAATCCATGGGCCCGTTCTGCCGGAACAGAATGATGAAATTTGCCCATTCGTCGCTGAACTTCTCTTTGAGTTGCTCGTGTAGCACCTCCAGATCGGTCTCGTTGAGATTGATCCGCGCCGTGCCGTCAGACTGCAGGTTCGTCTCCGCGCTGTAGAGCGTGAGATAGGCCGCCCAACCGCAGGTCATCGAGCCGTCGGAGTTGTCGACGCCAGAGTTGCCGACGTAGACCTCTTCCGTCGTCTCCAGCGTGAAGTTGCGATTCACGTCGCCGCCGAACAGCAACCACGGCGTCACGCCGCGCACCAGGAGCAGCTCTTCCACGGTATCGAGCGGGCCATTCTTCGGGGCATACGGCGGGCTCATGCCCGAATAAAAATCCGCCTCCGCGCCGAACTCCCGTTGGTCGTCGTCCTCGTCGATCCAATCCAGAATCGCGTCGGCGACATCCTCGGTCATGCCAGGCAGGCTCATCAGCAGGTTGCGCGCGCCATCGGCCTCGATCAAATCCGCCAGCAGGATCTCGTTGAGGTTCAACTTCGCGGATTCATTTTCCAGTCCGTAGCGCACACCGCTCAACTCGCCTTGATCAACCCGCGGCGCGACCACGCTGAACCGCCCCGGCTCCGCGCCCGTCGTTTCATCCATCGCCAGCACGCCTTGAAAACGCCCGGCATTGTCATACAGGCCGCCGTTTTCCTCGATCAGCGCAGGGTCTTCCATCAGCACCGATTTCACCAGATCGATGCCGGAATCGGACAACACCCGGGCTTGCAGCGCTTTGCCGTGCAGCACCGCGGCCTCATGCTCGCCGAACATCAGTTCGCCGTAAGTGAAGCCAGCCAGGCTCAGCATGGCGATGACCACCATCACCACGATCAGTACCAACGCGCGGCGTGAGGGCGTGCGATTCATGGCCCGCCTCCGTCGTCATCGTCATCGGGCGGACCGTCGCCCCCTTGGCCTCCCTGCCCGCCACCTCCAGGACCACCGCCACCAGGTCCACCTTGCCCTCCACCTCCACCTTGGGCACCAGTACCGCCGCCGCGTCCGCTGGAACCCCCGCCACGTCCGCTGGAGCCGCCGCCCTGCGGCGTACTCGCGCCGCCGGCGCTGCTGGCGCCAGACTGGCCTCCAGCGGCGCTGGCCGCGGCGGAACTGACCGACGAGCTAACCATCGTCTCCAAGGCGCTCACGCCGCTCGTTTGCGGCGTTTGAGATTGCGGCAGAAAAACCATCAATCGGTAAATCGTTTGCCCTTCGGCCGACGCATCCAACGTCGATGTCGAGGCGGTGCCCGTGCCGGACGTATTCGCATTAGCCGTCCCATCGCTGATCGCAATGGCGATCTCGACGACGGCTGGCAACGCCTTCTTGACCTCAGTATCCCACGCCGTCAACCATTCCGTGCCGTCGAAGTAGCGGAACTCAATCGCCGTGACTTCCGCCGCGATCGGCGCCAATTCGCGTTCCCAGGCGGAGATATCGCCGTTCGTCGAGGCATATGTCGTGACTGCCCGATCGAACTCTCTACGCGACAACCCAGACGCCGAAGAAGCCGCCGCGGAGTTCGCATTTTGGCAATAGTAGGCGACCGTTTTCACGTCGCTCACGATGTCGCCGGTTCCGGCCATCGCCGACGCGTACTGTTCGATCCGCGGCAAGCGGCTGACGTCGACTTGTACGTACCCCTGCTCGCCATACAGCCCCATCACGGGCGGAACCTCGGTCGAAGTCGATGGCGAACTGGTCGAAGCGTCGTCGCTGGAACTGTCGCTGGCGTTCGCCCCTGTACCGCCGCCAGTCCCGGTCCCGGCCCCGCCGCCCGTTCCCGCCCCACTACTAGACTGGCTTCCACCCCCGGTTCCGGTTCCGCCGCTGCCGGTCGCCGAGGCACTATCGCCAGACGCCGAATCCCCGGTCGCCGCATCAGTCGAGGCCGCCTCCGCAACATTCTTCCACAGCGTCGAACGCAAGTCGTCGGCCATCCGCCGCAACAAGACGCGCGCGAGCTGCGCCCGCTCAACTTCGCCCCGGCCCGCGTCGCTGGCCCGCATATAGACGTTGATCGAAAAAGTCAGCAGCGACAACAGCACCACCGACAACGCCAGCGCTAGCAGCACCTCGAGCAACGTAAACCCACGCCGCCGCCGCATCCCCACCAACCCGAAGCGCCAGCGAGGGGGAGCAGGCGTACGATCGATCGACGGTAACGCGCTGAGGTCCAAAGTCACTATTCCATTGGCTCGTTCGTCGGGCCGGAAATCGCCCACCTCTCGATCATACCCACTCCCGGGCCTGGGGTTTCGACTTTTCACCCGCGACGCCCCTCATACGCGGGGGATCAGCGCCCCCGAGCGCTCCTTGAGAGTCACCCCGATCTCATGGTAACTTCGAGGGATTTTACACCGAACGCGAGGCGACTAGGCCAAGTCCGACGCGCCGAGGTCTCAGACCTCGGCTGCAGAAGACCTGCGCTTGCCCTCCAGGTTTGCTCCGCGTCTCAGCGCCTCCGCGTTGAAGAAGTCACCACCGTCCCAGGAGTTCCGCTTCCGTGCCGCGCCGTAACGACATCCACAAGATCCTGCTCATTGGCTCCGGTCCCATCGTCATTGGCCAGGCCTGCGAGTTCGACTATTCCGGCACTCAGGCCTGCAAAGCCCTGCGCGAGGAAGGGTACGAGGTCGTCCTCGTCAACTCGAACCCGGCCACGATCATGACCGACCCGGCCACCGCCGACCGGACGTACATCGAGCCGCTGACCTGGGAGATCGTCGCCAAGATCATCGAAGCGGAACGCCCCGACGCCATCCTGCCGACGCTCGGCGGGCAAACCGGCCTGAATCTCGCCATGGACCTGGCCAAACACGGCGTCCTGGAAAAATACGGCGTCGAAATGATCGGCGCCCGGGCGGATGTGATCGCCAAGGCCGAGGAGCGCGCTCAATTCCAGGCCGCCATGCGCAAGATCGGTCTCGAAGTCTGCCGAGGCGAAACGGTCCGGGATCTCGATCACGCCCGTCGCATCATCAAGGACATTGGCCTCCCCTGCGTCGTGCGGCCCAGCTTCACGCTCGGCGGCAGCGGATCCGCGATCGCGTACAACCGCGCCGATTACGAACGCATGGTCGCTTACGGCCTGGAACAGTCTCCGGTTACCGAGGTGCTGATCGAGGAGTCGATTATCGGCTGGAAAGAGTACGAGATGGAGGTGATGCGCGACGTCGACGACAACGTCGTGATTATCTGCTCCATCGAGAACTTCGACCCCATGGGCGTTCACACCGGCGACTCGATCACGGTCGCGCCCGCTCAGACGCTCACCGACAAAGAATACCAGCGGATGCGCGACGCCAGCCTGGCCGTGATCCGCGAGATCGGCGTCGAAACCGGCGGCTCGAACATTCAATTCGCGATCGATCCCAAGACCGGGCGGATGATCGTCATCGAAATGAACCCGCGTGTGAGCCGCAGTAGCGCCCTTGCGTCGAAGGCAACGGGCTTTCCGATCGCCAAAATCGCGGCCAAACTCGCCGTCGGCTATCGACTCCACGAACTGCCCAACGACATCACGCGCGAAACGAAAGCCTGCTTCGAGCCGACCATCGACTACGTCGTCACGAAGATTCCGCGGTTCGCCTTCGAGAAATTTCCCGAGGCAGACGACACGCTGATGACGCAGATGAAAAGCGTCGGCGAGACGATGGCCATCGGGCGCACCTTCAAAGAATCATTCCAAAAGGCTTTGCGCGGGCTGGAGGTCGGTAGCTTCGGCTTCGGCTGCGACAACAAAGACCTTTGGGGCACGAAGGAACAGCCCAATCGCGACGCCATCCGCGCCAAGCTCGGCCGCCCGAACGCGGACCGCGTCTGGTATCTGCGTTACGCCTTCAAAGACGGCATGACGCAACAGGAAATCTTCGACCTCACCAACATCGATCCTTGGTTCCTGGACAACCTGAAGGAAATCATCGAGCTGGAAGATGAGCTGCGCGCAATCGGCAGCCTCGACGCGTGCGACGACGAAACGCTCCGCAAAGCCAAACGCTTCGGTTTCTCCGATCGCCAGCTTTCCCACATCTGGGACACCTCGGAGATGGACGTCCGCGCGAATCGCAAGCGCCGCGGC
>JALHLM010000146.1 GCA_022844585.1 Pirellulales bacterium
AATGAGGAAAAACTTGCGCGCATCGGCAAACAGGCGCGCCAGTGACGCCTTGATGCGTGTCCTATACTGCTTGGGCGGAGCTTTCCTGCGGGAGATGCCCAGCGGTGCGACGCCGCGTCACATGGAAGCCCCTCGGCAGAAAGCAAAGGGATCGGCGATGTTGGTTCTGTCTCGCAAGAAAAACGAGAGCATTGTCATCAACAACGACATCACGATTGTCGTCGTTGAAATTCGTGGCGACAAAGTGCGACTGGGAGTCGAAGCGCCCAAGGAAGTGCCCGTACATCGCCGCGAGGTGTACGACGCGATCCGGCGTAACGAGCACATCGCCAATGAACATGGCGCCGAAGGCGCTGTGAACCCCGATGCGTCCGAAAGCGGCGCGTCGAGCTGACTGTACGATTTTCCGTCACTTGCCGGCATGAGACTGATTTAGTTCGGTACTCGGTGCTGCTTGGCTGGCAATCGTGTTTTCAGGTCAGCGGCCGCATTGTTACGTCTTGATGCGGCCTACGTCAACTAGTGGTAAGAGACTTCTTCCACAATTGCCGCGGCGACGTTGCGAGCGTCATTCCGCGTGGCACTTGACGCCGTTCGCGACGCCACTTATATACCAATTTGTTCGATCGCGCGAGTGTCCTCCCCGAGGAGGGCAGCCGCCTTTCGATTGGCCCTATCGTCTAGCGGTTAGGACACCGGCCTTTCACGCCGGCAACACGGGTTCGATTCCCGTTGGGGTCATTTTCGTTTCTTTTTTGCCGGCTGGCGATTCTCGCTATCTTGATCCGGCAACTGGCATTTCGCCACCGCGCGACTTTTCGCGATCGCTCATTGGCGGCGATTCGGTCACCGATCTTCGACGGACCACGGCCGCAATGTCGGTCAAGGCTCGACGACTTGCTGGTCGCCACGCGACGGCCAGCGCGCATAAAGAGGCGGCCGCCGCCGAGCAATCTGCCCAGCGACGGCCGCTTGTGCGACTCGCTTGTTGTCGATGAATCGACGATTTGCGCTAGTTTTTAACTAAGCGCGACGACGGCGAGCAATTCCGAACAGGCCAATCAAGGCCACGCCGCCCAAGACGAACGTCGACGGCTCCGGAACGACACGGCCTTCGACCTTGACGTTGTCGACGGCCCACCACCAGTCATTGGCGGCCTCCGTCAAACCGAACTTCAGGCTCATCGACTGAGTGCCTGCCGGCGGATTGAGCGCCAGGCTCACCGCTTCGTTCGGATTGTCATTGTGAAAGAGGGCCCCATCAGCAGCATCCGAACTCCAATGCAGCACTTCCACATCGGCACCACCGTCGTAGGACGCGTAAATCAGCGCCGTCTGGTTGTTTGAACCGTCGCCGTCATCACAGCATTCGTCGCGCCAACTCGAAGCGAACGAAAGGTTCAACGTGCCGGCCGCCGTGTTCGCGATGCTGAACGTGGGGCTGGTCATGAAGGCGTTGAAGAGTCCCGCGTCGTGAGCCTGATCGTCCCATTCATCGGGATCGGCGATGGCGACGACGCCCTCTCCCAGGGCGAATGTTTCGCGCTGCTGCGTGTCCGCAGTCGTCCAGAATGTCTTGCTCGCGAAGGACCAGCCGGCCCATTCGCTGCGGCCATCGCGGGCGTCGTCGCCGGACAGCACGCCCGGAACTCCGCTGTCGTCGACGGTCCAGCCCACGGGCGGAGTGTCGGTCCAGCCGAGCGTGGTGGCCGGAATCGCCTCGTTGACGGCCGGTTCCAGCGTGACGCTTTCAAAGTCCTCGGAAAACAAGATGTCGGCTCGGGCCGAGTTCATCAGGCCGAGCGTGGCCGCCAAGGCCAAAGCCAAGGCACGAATCGTGAACTTCATGGTGACTCCCAACGAGGTCAAACAAGGTGGCAACAATGGTTTCGTGTGGGTCGCCGTTCACGTCTTGCCACGGCCCCGATCGCTCGCTGCTGGCCACGAAGGTCCATCCAGAGGCGGGGCAGGCGGATTGCCACCCCAAGAACGAGCTATTGCAGTTCCTCCGACTATAGTCAGGCCGGTCAAAAATCCAACAGTTTAACCTCGCATCCCCCCATTTTGCGCAAAGCTAACAATCTGCTCCGCAAAAATACAGGTTTATTGGCCTGGAGGTCGGCGGCGACGTCTGGATTGACCGCCAAAGTTGAGGCGTGCGCATGAAAAAAGCCGTCGCACGCCAAATCACGTGCGACGGCCAAACATTTAAGGCGATGACGAGAGATGGCTAGCCCAGCCGTCGGCGAGCCGTAATGAGCAGGCCGAGCAAAGCGACGCCGCCCAGTGCCAACGTCGACGGCTCCGGCACAGCCGGGATTCCGTCGGCCGTGGCGCCCCCGAGCGCACCGATCTCATCGCCGGTGAGCAGGTGATCGTAGTACGCGACGCTGTTCACCTGCCCGGCGCTGGTCTCTCCGTCCTCGTCGGTGAAGAGATTCAGCACTGCACCCACCGAGTGACGGCCATCGACGGCCGACCCGGAAGTCGTGGTGCCGACGTGGACGCCATTCAGGTACTTTTCCAAGATGGCGTCAGGTCCGCCGCCCTGGCGGAGCGTCACCGCGATCCGAGTCCAGGTGTCCGCCGCGACGGTTCCGTCGTAGTCGCTGCTGATGCCAATCCCGCCGCTGCCGTTGATGAAGAAATCGCCGTCGCCGCCGGCAATGTTCTGGTCGGTTTGCCACAGGCCGATGAAGCTGCCAATGGCCGGGAACTTCACATCCATGACGATCGACCATTCGTTCGTCTTGGCGCCACCGCCGTTGGCGGCCCCTTCGTTCGTCATCTGCAGCGACTGCGTGTTGTTGAACGCCGGGAACGCGAGTGCTGTCGCCGGCGAACCACCGATTGTCGCGGCCTCGTAGGCCGTTGCCCAACCGCCGTTGGCGCTCATCGCAGCGCCGCCGAGGGCGTTGTCCAGATTGCCGTCGAACTGCCACAGTCCGACCTGAGCGGCACTGGCACCGCTTCCCATGGTCAGTGCCAAGAGCATCCCCGCCGCAAGTTTACTCAGTCGCATGGTGCATCTCACATGATGGAGACTAGACGGAATCGCGCGGCCCAACGCTGCGCTGTTGATTTGATCGGAGTGATCCGAATAGCTTGATCGTAGTAAGAGGCTGGGTCTAAGACAAAGAAATTCTTGCCAAAAAGCCCATAACCCCCTATTTTGGCGACTACTACACGGGTGCGCGCCGCGTCTGACAAGGCCGACGAACAATGGTTTACAATGGGCTTTCGGTCACGTCGCTTCCCCTCAACCCCGTGAAATGCATGCGATATTGTCACCTCGCCGTTGTTGTTGCCATCTGGGCATTCACCTTGTCGGGAAGGCATGCGGGGGCGCAAGATCAGTGGACGGAGTTTCGCGGTCCGACAGGCCAAGGACACGCCGCGGCCACCGCCGATCCGCCGGTGACCTGGAGCGAACAGGAAAACGTCTCCTGGAAAACGCCCATTCACGGCAGCGGTTGGTCGTCGCCGGTCGTTTGGAACGACCAGGTCTGGGTCACGACAGCCACCGAAGACGGTAAGGACAACTTCGCCGTCTGTGTGGATCGTCAGGACGGCCGAATCGTGCACGACTTGCACGTGTTCCACAACGAAAAGCCGGAAGATACCCGGTCCTACAACAGCTTCGCCTCGCCGACTCCGGCCATTGAAGAGGGCAGGGTTTACGTCCACTACGGTAGCTATGGCACGGCCTGTCTCGACACGGCGGACGGCCACGTGATCTGGGAACGCCGCGACCTGCCCTGCAATCACTGGCGCGGTCCAGGCTCGTCGCCGATCATCTTTGAAGACCTGGTGTTCATCCATTTTGACGGCCACGACTTTCAGTACATCGTGGCGTTGGACAAAGCCACCGGCGCGACGGTTTGGAAGAAGGACCGCGAGATTGCGTACCTGTCCACGGACGGCGACTACCGCAAGGCTTACGCCACGCCGCAGGTGATCGAGGCGAATGGACGACAGCAGCTAATCAGTCCCTGCGCGAACGGGGCCCTGGCGTACGATCCACGCACAGGTGAGGTGCTCTGGAAAGTCCAGTGGGAGAATCACTCGGTTGCGGCGAGACCGCTCTTTGACGGGAATCTGCTGTACCTCAGCACCGGCTTTTCCAAAGGCGATCTGTGGGCGGTGCGTCCCGACGGCGCGGGCGATGTCACCGCAAGCCACGTGGTTTGGAAGCGGTCCAAAAACGTGGGCTCGCAGCCTTCGCCGCTGCTGGTCGACGGGCTGATCTACCTGGTTCACGACGCCGGCGTGGCCAGTTGCGTCGACGCTGCGACGGGCGAAGAAGTTTGGATCAAACGCTGGGAAGGCACTTTTTCCAGTTCGCCTATCTTCGCGGGCGGACGCATCTACTTCTCGAACAAAGAAGGCGAGACCACGGTGCTGGCGCCGGGCAAGAAGTACACCGAGCTCGCCAAGAACAAGCTCGACGCCGGCTGCATGGCTTCGCCGGCGGCCTTGGATAAATCGCTGTTCTTGCGGACCAATACGCACCTCTATCGCATTGACTCACCGCAATAGAGCGTTCATCGCCAAACAAGTGAATCGGCGTTGTCGATTGGGAACCATTCGGGCTAGGATGCTGGCCGCCGCGCCGCGCCCTAAGTCCAAGGGGCCGGGGCGGTTTCTCCCCGCGGCGACGAGTGTTCCCATGTCCGAAGAATCGACCGCCGAGCAGCCTGTCGAGGCGCAGCCCGCCGTAACGCCGCGCATCGTGCGGCACGGCTGGAATCCACCGGCGTCCGGCATCTGGGCGTTGCTCACCGGCCGTAATGTACGGCGCGTGCTGATTCCCTGTTGCGCGATTGCGCTCTTGGCCTGGTTCGCCTGGTTAGTTTGGGCGCCGTTGCAACATCCTCGGGTGCAATTCGTTTGCCTGTCTGGGGCAGACTACCGCGTCTTGCGGGCCGAGCCGATCGCGTATGTGGCCGAGGACGTGGCCGGTTTGGCGGAACACGGCAGCTTGTTCACAGAAGGGAGCGAGCAAACCGAGCCGTACATCTGGGACAGTCTCGCAGAGCCGGCCAAGTTTCAATCGCTCGGAGCGCGCCTGAACGGAATTGTCGACGACGTACGCGATCAGGTGGTGCTCGTCGTCAGTGCCCATGGATTGATCGACGGCGGCGACGCGTATCTTGCTTGCCGGAACTTCGACCCGGCCAATCCCAAGGCAGGCCGGGTTTCCGCCGCGGATCTGGTGAAGCAGCTCCGCGCGTGCCGCGCGGGCAAGAAGATTCTGATTCTCGACATGGGCCGGATCCCGGACGACCCGCGGATGGGCTACGTCTGGAACGACTTTGCGGCGCGGTTCGCCAACGAAATTCGCGCGAGCGCCGATGAATCACTGTTCCTGTTCGTAGCGAACGGCGTGGGCGAGCAATCGCACGTTTCGTCGGCCATTGAGCGGTCGGTTTTCGGCGCGGCGCTGCAACGGGGACTGACCGGCGCCGCGGACGAGGACGACGATCAACGCGTGACGTTGATCGAATTGCATCGCTACGCGTCGGCGAGCGTCTCCGATTGGGTGCAATACGTCAGTTCCGGCGCGGAGCAACAGCATCCGCTGCTGGCGTGGGGCGGCGAGGGTGTGGAAGGGCCTGAAACCAAGGTCGAAAAGGCAGCTGCCCTCGAGAATGCAGCCGCCGACGTCGTACTCGCGCCGGTATCGCCGGAGTACGCGGCTGGAGCAATGCCAGCGATGTCGGAGCAGGTGCTGGCTGCGCGCGCCACGTCGCGCGGCGAGGCCTGGTATCTCGCGTTGAATGCCGACAACGAAGCGAAGCGCGCGAACGGCACGGCGAGTCCAGCCGCGACCGGCGGTTCCACGGCCGCCGCCGCCAAGGACGCGGCGACTAGTTCGCTGAAGCGTCTCAATTTCAGCAATGTCCGCAGCGCCGGCCAACTCCGTTCGCAGGCTGAATCCGGCGCTCGGGAGGCCAGCCGCGAAGCCAGCCGCGTAGCCGCGGATCAAGCGGTTGAAGCACAAACTCAGAAAGCGCCCGCTGCCAATACTCCCACAGCGCCGGCGGCGGAAGGAACACCACCGGTCGTTGCGAACGAAAGCGCGACACCGACTGTCGCTGCAACGTCGCCAGCACCGGCCACCACGACCGAAGCGCCGACGGGAACCGCTGCCACGCCGGGCGCTCCGGGCAACGCGGCCGCCGCTCGAACGGCCCTGCCAAAGCTATTTGCCGAGGCCTGGCGATTGCGCGATGAACTTGCGGCGCTGCCGCCAGAACTTCGTCCTGCCGATTACGCCCCGCACGCTTGGCGCGAAATGGAACGGGCGCTGCTCGACTATGAGTTGCAATATCGCGCCGGGCGCGTCGGAGACAGCCGGCGAATCACCGGCGGCTTGAACCGGATGATCGCGGGACAGCGACGTTTGCTGGCGTCGATCACCGATGCGACGATCGGACCGGCGGCGACTGGTCCGACGCAGATGCTGCGGTTTCGTCCCTGGGCCGCGGCGCGTCTCCAAGGCGCCCACTCCGCGGCGATGGCCAGGCTCATGGAAGCTCGATCCGGTCGCGTGGCCGACCCAGCGCTGGCCGGCGTGATGCAATCGATCGATAACGCGGCCACCGATCAAACCGCATTTCGCGCCGCCTGGGCGACGGTTCCGCCTTCCGCGCAGCAATACAGCGAGGTCCGCGGCGCGAGCACGTTCGGCGGCGTGCAAACGATCAACTGGACGACGGCCCGGCTGGCCTGGCAAACCGAGCGGATCGCGGAAACACTCGCCGCGGCGGCGCCGTGGCTGACGCCCTGGGTCGCGGCGGAGTTCGACGCAGCGGATACGCTGCGTTGGGAAGGGGAGCGCGAGTTGCTCGACGCGATCGGCGCGGGTCATGCGACGCGTGCGCAACGGATCCTGGAACAATCCTTGGCGCGCTATCAGACTATCGCCGCGCACATCGAGCTCGTTGGCCACGCGCGCCATCTGGAACGCGAGCTACTCTCCAAAGCGCCGGAATACCTGCGGCTACAAGCATCGATTCCGACCCAAGGAAGGGTCACTCCGCCGTCGCACGAGCTTTTCAGCTCGCTTTGCGAACAGCTTGAGCAACTCTCGGAAATGCTCATCACGCCCGATCCCGCGCGGATCGAGGAATTGCGCGATGTGACTGGAAAGCTCGTCGAGCTGCGAGCGAAGCTTGAGGAACCAATCTCCGCGGATCAGTTGGCGGAATTGACTTCGCCGCCGCCGCAACTGGGCGAGCCGGCCCGCATCGCCGCGATCCTGTTTACGCCGTTGCCCTCGGCCGAGTCACGGATGCGGTTGCTGTCGATTGCTTCACGACTGGAAGGCCGGTTGATTTCCGATTTGAAGCCCGCGCGCGCAACCGACTACACTCCGCCGCTCTACGACCCGGTCGCCGACGCCTACCATGCAGTGAATGCAGCTCGTCTGCATTGGACGATGACGCGGCTCTCGACGTTGGATCAGGTCGACGGCCGCCAGGACAAGGCGAAGGTCGACACCGCGTTCATGGAATTGCAAAGCGCCGCGGCGATTGTCTCACCGCTTGAACTTGCGACAGTGACAGCGTTCGAGAAACAGCTCGACGCCTATCAAACGGCCCTGTCGGCTTTCCATACCGCCCTCCCGCGCCGCATCGCCGACGCTGCGCAAGCGAATCAGCAACTCGCCGAGCCTTCCACCCGCGCGGAACGTCTGATCGCGCTACGGCGTGTCGAGCGCGCGTTGCGCATCCTCGACCCGCGCGATGCGCGACAGAGTGGCGACGTGGCCGTGTGCGCACTCGTCGACGCCGCGGAGTGGCAATCGCTACTCACCTGGCACGCCGATCGCGCCGCCCGGGCCGCCGGTCAGGCCTTCAGTGGCGACGCGGAACGCTGGAGCAGCGTCGCGGCCGACTACCAGTCGCAAGCGGCGGCCATTTTCGGCGACAGCGACTCCGAGTCCACAAAACCGTCGACGCTCGTGCTGGACGGGGACGATACGATCGATCTGAGCGTCGAGCCGAATCAATCGCTCGCGCTGACGCTCAGCAACACGGGCGCGGCGCCAGCCGATGTTTGGTTGTCCTTGAAGTTCGATCCCGAGACGGTCGCCATTGAACCCAGCGGCCAATACGTTTGGAACGCGGAACACGAAGTGAACGGAGCAACTTCGGAACGCGACGCGCAGTTGATGGCAGGCGCCCCGTCATTGCGGATCAACCCGGGCCAGGAGATTCCCTTGCGCTTGCAGGCGCGATCCCTGTCGCGCGCTGCGCAGCCCGCCCGCGTGATTGCGCGGGCGCTCACACGGGAATCGGTTGCCCGACATGCGATGAGTTTGAATCTGCCGTCGAGCGACACGGTCGAATTGGCCATCGATGGCGTACCGGGCACGGCGACGCGTCAACCGGACGGCTGGCTGCTGACGCCGTTTCCGAATCGCGACAACGCCTATCAATGGTCGCTCGCCAACAGCGGTGAGTCGGCCAAGGAAGTCAAGGCGGAACTGTTCGCGCTGACACGCCCCTGGACGGGCAGTGCGCCGCAAGGCAGCTTGAGCGCCGCCGAAGCCACCGAACTGCGCGATCGCTTGGGACCACTCGAACTGCTCAAAACGGTTGACAAGATCCCGCTTCCCAGCGGACGCGTATCGACGCCATTGCCGTTTCCCCCGCCGGATCCTGCGGCCGCGGCGCCTCCAGCGGATCAGCCGGCGCCTCCGCCGCCGCGGTTCGATCACGGGCTGCTGCTCCAAATCACGGATGCGGCCGACGGGCGCGTGTCGCTGCATTGGATTCAGTCGTCGCCACAGCGCCCGAGACGGTTCGTCCGGCCGCGCGTGCGTTACAACGGCATCGACGAACGCATAGAGATCTCTGTCACCGCGGAAGACCCGGCTGGCATGCCGGCACAGCCGGTGCGCGTGGCCTGCGAAACGCTGGAACCATTGCCGACGGGCACGCAAGCGCGATTGTCGGACGAATTGCGCGCCCCGGACTATCGCGCACAACTCTGGATTGAAGCGCCGCTCGATCCGGCGCGCGTGGTCATGCTGGCGATCAGCGTCGACGGTTATCCGCGGGCATTCCTGTACCGCGTGCCGTGTCAGGAATCGGGGAGTGATCTCGCGGCGGAGGATGACGTGCTGGCCATCCGCGTGAAATCGCCAGCGACCGACGCCGCGTTCCACGCGCCGGCGAGTGCGATCAACGTCCTGGCGGAAATCGATCTGCCGCGCGGCGCGGAGGACGACGACGCGACACAGATTGAACTAGGCTTCGATACCGATCGTGATCGTGAGTTCCGTGGCGAATCCACCACGCGCATCAGCGGCGATCGCCAGGTGCAGAACCAGCTGCTCCAACTATTGCCGAACGGGCAAGTCGTCGTGCATCCTCGCGTCACTGATTTCGAACTAGCCCTGACGCCACCTGGTTTGATCAACAATCGCGTCGGCGTGATGGGGCGCATTTTATGGGGCGATCGCGCCGCTTGGAGCGAGCCGCGCGAAATCGTGCTCGACGGCGCTGCCCCGCGCATCGAGCGCGTGCGCGTGAAACCTGCCGGAGTGGCCGCAATCGGCAGCCCGGTCGAGGTCACCTGCCTGGCGCTCGACGGCGACCTGGCCGGCGTGGAGAGCGTGGAGATGACGATCGATCTCCTCGGCGCGGCCGTGTTCGAAGGCAATCCGCCGCCGACACCGGCGGTCCTTGGCGCCGATCGCCGGTGGAAGGCTCAGTTGGACACCGCCCCAATCGGCGCTGGCACGTATCACGTACTGGTGCGCGCCACGGACAAGGTCGGCAACGTGAGCGAAGTGGATTCAAGCGCCTCGGTGCGATTACTGTCGGCAGAGACAATCGCCGCCGAGTTGCGTCGCGCCACGAATCGCGTCTCGGGCGCGGTACAGTACGGCCGCTCCGGCTTTGGCGGTGTGATGGTTCGACTTGAAGCGCTTCCACCGTATCCCGCCGCGCCGCCCATGCCGGCGGGCGCTGCTCCCGCGGAGCCGATCGCGCCGGTCGCCACGGACGATCAAGGCACCTTCCTCTTCGAACGCGTCCCGCCCGGCAAATACAAGCTCACAGCGGAAGGCGTCGTCCGCAACAAGACGCGCCGCGCCGAGGCGGAAGTCACGGTGGAGCCCGCCCCGACGGCGGTGCGGCCATTGCGACTTGAGTTGCGCTAGGCCCGAAGCGGCCCGCGAAACACGCGGAACACGCAAAAGTAGTAGTCAATAGACCTGGTCAGTGCTCGCGCTTGAAGTTGGCGACGCGAGATTACACGAACCTCCTAAACTTTCGTGTGTTTCGCGTGTTTCGCGGGCCGCTCTGAATTGTAGTTGTCGGAGAGGTCACAGACCTTGGCTACAGTTTCGCTGGCCTGCCGGAGAGGCAGCAGTCTTCTGGGCAGACGTCGTGGTTGGCGGGGAATTCGCCGATGGCGCGGCGGGCTGGTGCGTTGCTCATCCGTTCTAAGATCAGTTCGCGGATCATCTCCACGTACTTCGGATGCGTCCCCACGGTGGCGGCGCGGATCAGATTCAGATTGAGCGTTTCGCAGAGCTCGCGGGCTTCGGTGTCGAGGTCGAACAGGATTTCCATGTGATCGGAGAGAAATCCGACGGGCGACATCACGACGTCCCGCACGCCTGCTTTGGCGAGCGAGCGGAGGTGATCGCAGACGTCAGGTTCCAGCCACGGTTGTGTCGGCGGGCCGCTGCGGCTCTGGTAGACCAATTGCCAGCGCTCGTGTCCCAATCGCTCCGCCGTCAGCCGACAGGTCTCCGTCAGTTGTTCGACGTACCGGCAGTTGTTGGCCATGGCCGTGGGAATGCTGTGTGCCGTGAACACGAGCGCCGCGTTTGCTCGCTGTTCTTTCGACAGCTTCGACATCGCCTCAGAGATGCGATCCGCCACGGCTTCGATAAACAGCGGGTGATTGTAGAAGACGCGAATCTTGTCGATCACGGGCGCTTGCGGGCCGACCTCGGCCTGGGCCGCGGCGATGTTTTCCCGATACTGCCGGCAACCAGAGTACGAACTGTACGCCGACGTGACGAACGCCAAGGCGCGGCGCACGCCATCGTCGGCCATGCGGCGTAGCGTGTCCGTCAACAGCGGATGCCAGTTTCGGTTTCCGAAATAGATTGGTAGGAGGGTTCTGTCCTGGATGAAACTCTCGTGAAGCGCGGCGATTAGCGCGCGATTCTGAGCATTCAGCGGACTGACGCCGTGGAACTGCTCGTAGTGATGGGCCACTTCCAGCATCCGCTCGCGTGGCACCGGTTTGCCGCGGAGGACGTTTTCCAGGAACGGCAGCACGTCGTCCATCTTCTCGGGGCCGCCGAAAGAGACGAGCAGCAAGGCGTCGTACGGTAAGCTCACAGGGCTGGCTTTCGTGTTTCAAGCGGACGGGAGCGCGAGGCGGGCCATCTGCCGGATTATTGGAGGCCGCCCCGCCGCTGACAAGCTCGCCGGACGGCCAGGCCCGGGGGGTATTGCCCTCGGATGCCGCGCCGGCGGATAACATTCGCGAAGCGGCGCATCGCGCCGCCGGAACCCTTTGCACGGCATGAATTCAGAATCCCCCGATACCGTACTGTCTCCTTTTCGACGGCCGCTGGCCGCTGCGCCGACGCTAGGGCCGGCGCAGTGGGCCGCTTTGTCGCAGAGCCGCCTCTGTGGCGGGCTGCCGGACTCGGACCTCCGGCAAATCGGCGCCGCGCTCC
>JALHLM010000147.1 GCA_022844585.1 Pirellulales bacterium
CGCCAAGTTCGCGCTCGTCGGAATGTCCCCCAGTGAACCCCACACGCTCGTGGACGTGTCATAGACCTCGAACGGTTGCGAACCGGGATCGATCGACGTCCGGTAGACCAGACCGCTGAGTACCCGCCGTTCTTCCAGGCGCTCGAAATTCAGACGAGCCCGGCGAGGTTGACGGCTTGGGGCGGATCGTCGGCGACGCGGGGATTGCAGACGGGACATGGTGAGCTCCTACCCTGGGTTAAGACCTGGTGCAGGCAACGGCGCCGTGCAAAGCGCAACTGAAAGTGAAACACCTGAATAGGCATTCAATATGAGGAGTGTGGACGATGGCTTCGTCTAAACGCCGCCACTAATCCTTGAAGCGGATGAAGAGCTCTCGCGGAGCGCGCGAAAGAAAAAAGTTTTTCGAGAACCGCCAGGTCAATGCTCTATGTCAATTCTGGCATCTGTCTCGCTTTGGAACTGGCAAGCACCAGTTGGCGCTACTCGCGACTTGTTGAAACGCATAGTCATCGTGGCGTCTAAAGGGCGGACCAGCCACGCCTGCTTGCGGAGTAGCGGCAAGGAACGAATAATGACACGGCACTTTGAATCGCGTTGGCCTGCGGCCGTGCGTCCCGTTGGCGTTCGACGATTCGCACTCATTCGCCGTTAGCTTCACAAAAGACCATCTTCACGCTCTGGTTCATTCGGCGATTGGCTACGCAACGCCAGCCGACGGCTGGCCGTGCGCGAGAGGCGGTCTTTGGTCGCACGGATTCGGAAATTCAGTGGAGCGAGAGCAACGAACGATGCGGCGCAGCGATCGACATCAGCACTTCGCCGGCGAATTGGTTTCCAAAGAAGGGCGAGTTTTATTTACGCGGGCCGGCATAGAGGCCTCGGGGAAGCATGAACGCGATGATGCGCGGCGGCGACAGCCGCTCATAAACTTCTTAAGGATTGAACTATCGACAATCCTGAAACCTGCTGGTGACCCCAGCGCAAAACGCCATTTCACGCTGAACCAGGACAATTGTCATTTGTCATTGCCGAAAGTCGACTTTTTGCCACAACTGCGTTGCTTTTTTGCCACGTCAAGACATTACAGCGTGTGAGCCATCGATTGTGGGTTAGTCACCCGGCGCTTCCCAATTCACTTTTCTGCTGTACCACGTGCGTCGGGGACAAAAAAGGAACGCCGCAGGGATATTTTCGTCGTCGCTGGCGCGTAGTTCGCCCTTCTCTCGCGCCTCAGTCCGTGTCTTCTCCTACCTGAGGACCATAACCTTGCGCGCCCTGATTCTTGTCGTCGCGATTTTCGGACTTCTCGAATTCGCAGGTTTGGATGTGATGCGGTCGAGTGCTCTGACCGCGGACCGGACTGTGGCGGGCTGATACTATCTTCGGAATCAAACGCAGATATTCTATCAACGGGCACACTTGAAGAGCCATGCCCGGGTTGCTGACATGCAATTCGACAACTGGCCGACGGCAACGGACTCTACTCCCGAGATCGAGAGACTAGCTGGTCGCTATTATTTGCGGAATCACACCAACAATTTTTACCGCCGGGCGGCGTCCAAGCGGCACAGGTCGATTTCCTAGCTCACCGCTTCAACGCTCAAAAACTGCAACGCCTTCAAGACCTCAGGTGGCCTTGACGGCGTTGTCATACGTCATGCCTGTAATCGGCGCGTGCGAGTGGCGCGACTACAGCTCGATCCCGAAGCGGCCGCCGGCATCCAGCGCATCCGGCAGCGTGCCGCTTGGGTGTTCGATGTAGTGCATGGCCGGTTGAACGATCAGCTTTCCCGTCACATGAATGTTGTAGCACAACTCGTTCGCTTGCACTGTCTCACGACCGACGAGCTCCTCGCTAAACTCCGTCCAAGAGCAACCCAGTCCGAGCATGTCACTGTCGCGGCGTGGAAGCAGCCCGCGATACACGAGCCCTGTCGCAAAATGATTTCCGACCGTATTCCGGTCGTTGGGCGCGTAACTGTAAATGACGAACGCGCCGAGGCCCTGGTCGGAGTTTGCCGCCTCGTTCACGAGAAGCTGATCCCAACCGAAGTAGAACCCGTGGTTTCCGTGGAACGTGTCGGGGCCAACTACGGCGTCGTGGGAACCGCTCTTATTCCAGGCGCCTGACTGAAGATCGCCTGGACGGCCGCAAAGGGAATAGTGGTACTTCAGTTGGCCAACGCTGTAGACCTTGCCCGCCGCTTTCGAACGGATGGTGGTGACCGGTCCGGCGCGATTCGACAAATATCTCCAGGGTGACAAGTCGGCGCTGACGGACGGCGAAAAGCGTGGTTTGATCCACTTCACCACGACGGCGTCCTGCTCGGATTGAGCGTCACGATTACGCCGCTCATCGGCGCCACGATCGCAAAGCAGGTCCGCGCCACGCTGGGCGCGCTCGAGCAAGTGGCTCCTGGCGAACTTACCGCTCGATTGAACATCGACACGCGCGACGAGTATGGCAGCATCGCGGGCTCTTTGAATACGGCGATTCAGGCGGCGTCCAATACGCTCGACGCCCTGGCGGTTCGCAATCGCGATGCCAAAATGCAGTTGGACGCAGTCGAGCAAGGTTTCTTTACAATTGACCGCCGTGGTGTCATGAGCGATGAGCGTTCCGGCGCCGTGGATCGAATGCTGGTGACGCCCCAGGCAGGGCAGACGCTGTTTGACTTTGTTCGACCCTTCGACTCCAGAGTTGCCGATTGGTTGGAATTGCGACTGGACGAGGTGTTCGCGGAAATCATGCCGGTGGAAGTGACCATCGATCAACTGCCATCGAGACTCACCGCCAATGGACGCACGATTGAGATCAAGTACACGCCGGTGCGCATCGAAGGCGAACTGCGAAAGCTGGCCGTGGTCCTGAGCGTTATTACTGCGGTCGTCGAACAAGACCGCCTCGAATCGGAGCAGCGCGAAATGATGGCGCTCGTGCAGCGCATCGTTCAGGACAAGTCCGGCTTCCTCGAGTTCTTCAGTGAAATGGAGGAGATCGTCGAGGCGCTGCGCAATCACGTCAACGAAGATCTCACGGAGACGAAACGCCGCATCCATACGCTCAAGGGCAACGCGGGCATTTACGGCCTCGAACGCGTCGCCGCCGGATGTCATGACATTGAAGACCACCTTGCCGAGACCGGAGAAATAACTGCTGGACAACGCTGTTCGGCCGGTGGGCCGCGGTGCGGGGCAACGTGCGCCGTATCATCGGCGAACGCCTAGGCGGAATCTCGCTCAGCACGGAAGAGCATGCCGGGATGTTGGCCGACCAGTCCCGCGACGAACGCGCCATCCGTTTGGCCTCGTGGCGATTGGAACCGACGTCCGCTCGGCTGGCGCGAATCGCCGAACAGGCTCGCCCCCTCGCGGCTCGTCTCGGCAAAGGCCAGATCCTTGTCAAAACGCGGCACGGCAGCCGGCGGCTCGAATCGGACCGTTGGTCCGATTTCTCGTCGTCCTTCGTCCACGTGTTGCGAATCGCTGTCGACCATGGACTCGAGTCGGCGGAGGATCGGCGACTCGAGCGTAAAACGCCCGATGGCGCGATCCATCTCGCCACGGAGATTGTCGGCAGGCAATTCGTCATCAGCATCGCGGACGATGGGCGCGGCATTGCCTGGGACCGCGTCGCCGACCTGGCTCGCCAGAATTGACTTCCCGCCAATGGACATGAGGACTTGGTCGAGGCCTTGTTTGTCGATGGCCTCAGCACCACGCGGCACGTTTCCAATACCGGCGGTCGAGGCGTGGGCATGGGGGCGATTCGCGCCGCGCGCGCCAAACTGGGGGGAAGTGGTACGTGCTCGACACCTCGCGCGACGCGCGGGTGTGGACCAGTCAACCGCGACTTCACCGTTTGGGAAGCCAGGGCGCGCGAGGCGGTCGTCCGCGCACGCGCGTTCGAGCGAAGCAAAAGCCACTGTCGGTTAGTGAAGTGCTGGAACAAATTCCTCACACCGCTTGGAGACGATTCAGCGCGGGCCAAGGAAGCCAAGGGCCGCGCGTGTACGAATACGTGGAGCTGACCGTGTGGTTCTCGGAGGAAGGTTCGCCAGCGGCGCCAGCGGAGCGGTTGTTGGTGCGGCGTTCGCTCGGACAAGACGCCGAGATCAAGGTGCGGCGCAGCAACGCTCCGGCGAAGATTCCACTTGCCAAACTCGCCCAAGTGGGCGGAAGTCGCTGGACCATCGAGGAGGATTTTCAATGTGCGAAGGGCGAATGCGGGCTGGATGAATATGAAACGCGCGGCTGGCACGGTTGGCGCCATCACACGGCCTTGAGCATGCTGGCGCTGTGTTTCCTCGCTCAACAACAGGAGCGGTTGGGGGAAAAAAGAACCCCAGATGACGGTGCCCGAAGTTCGAGCCCTGCTCCGGCACTTACTCGACGTTCGCCGCTGGAACGAACCAGAAATCCTCGCCTGGTCCGCCAGGCGACAAACGCGTAACCAAATCGCCGCCCAATGCCACGCCAAACGACGCAAAGCGGCCCGGCGGAGAAGGAAAACGAAAGGGGCGCTGTCGTACTAACAACTACGCGAAAACTTGCATCCGCTCAATCCGGCCATTCGAGCACCAGCAGTGAGACTGCCTGGCGGGGCAATAGGAAACTCAACTTGGCTTGGCCGTTTTCGACGGCTACCTGAGCTGGTTTTGCCAGCGTCGCCAGTTGTCCCGCCGCAAGCAGCTTTTCATATTCCGATGACGTGGGGGTCTGAGGAGAGCCCATCCGTTGCCAGGCGGCAAATGCGTTACTGTGTTCTTGGTCGATTCGGTAATGCGTCAGTAGCGCCGAATTGGCGCGCAAGGGCAGGCCAGCCAAGGCCAACTCGACGTTGGCGCTCGGGCCTGGTACGTCGTCGTCATGGTAATGCCAAACCATGACGCACAATCGATTGCGATTGAGCGTGGCCAGCGCCGCCACGTCGGGCTGTTCGCGCACACCTGTTTCGAGCAGGCGATCCAGTGGCACGGCGTGATCGCTGTGGACATCCAGCGCTGCGCCGCTCATCTTACTGAACATCCGGAACACGTTGAGAACGGGCTTTTCCACGCCATTGGTCGCCAACGAGCGAAAGCCGGCGAAATAGGGCTGGTCCTCGAATTCAAAAGCCCAGGTGAGTGCGCCATCCAGATTGATGCCGTGCTTCTCGGCCAGTTGATGTTTGCGCGCAAAACTGGCCGCCGTGTAGCTCGAATACATCGTGCCGTTGCGATAGGCGAGCTGTGGGCCCTGGCAGGCGGCGCAGCCTTCAGGATCGGACTCGCCGATGACGATCGGCTTGTCGTTCAATTCAGCGAACGAGGCCACCAGGCGGAATCCTTCGTCGATCGTTCGCAACTGATTGGAGATGCCCATCCGCACGTGCCCGTCAACGTGCGTCGGTGCGCCCTTCGCATGAAACGACACAAAATCGAGCGGCGTGCCGGTCTCGCCCGTCGCATAGTTCCTGCCTCGCAGGCAATGTTCCAAGAACTGCCGCGTGAACTCACCCCCGCTTCCGGCCGTGTCCGCGCCGCCGACTTTGGCGCTGGGCAAAGCGCGGCGCACGGCATCGATGGCAAAATCGTGCAGCTTGAGAAACTCTTCCGGAGTCCCGCGCCAATAACCGATATTCGGTTCGTTCCACACCTGCCAATACCAGGTTTCCACTTCTTCGCGCCCATAGCGTTCGACGCAATGCGCTACCCATTGATAGACCAGCTCGGCCCATTTTTCATAGTCCTGTGGCGGATAGGCCCAGCCGGTATAGATCTCCTCGTAGCGCGCCTGAGGCGACCAGCGATGTTGGTACGGCTCAGGCTTGATGGAGAGATCCTGGGGCATGAAACCGATTTGCGCGTACGGCCGCACGCCACGCTGCAAATAGGCGTCGAAGATGCGATCCAGGATCGTCCAATCATAGACGGGAGCTCCGTCAGTGTCTTCGCGATAGACGCCGGTCGAACCCCATTTGAGCGCTGGCGTACCGTCGCCAGAGGTCAGTAGATTGTGCGCTCGGAAGTACACCTGTTGCGGACGCAATTCACCGAGCTGAGCCAACAGGGTTGTGCCATGCTTCATATACGCGTAATTCGGCTCGTCGGCGCCGAAGAACCGCCAGATGGGCTTGAGCTCGCCGTGCGACTTGGCGGTGTCAACCTGAATGGAAACCGGAAAGGATTCTGCGGCGTTGCTTTCGCGCACCGTCAGACTGCCCACCACGAGTACTAGCAATAGAATGCGTGTCATGATCGACGGAAACCTGATTGGGAACAAATGGTACGTGGTGCTGACATTGATCGCAGATGATTCTAACGGTACAGGCGGCCTGATGCGATAAGGGGCGGCGGACTTCCCGCGAGGGAGAGTTGCTACGCGAAGGTGGCCGCAACTCAGGGAGCTAGCGCTGGCGGATTCAGAAACGCTTCGAGGCGCCCGTCCTCGAACTTGCAATTCGCCCGCCACGTCGCCATATTCGGATGTTGAGCGTACACGCAAGACATTCGCCAGAGAATTGCAATCTGTGAATCAAAGCGATCTACCCATTGCGCTGCGTTCCGCCTACTTGGCGCTCCACCGCCGAACGGAGAAGCAGTTTGCGCCGCTGGGCGTGACTGCCGACCAGTTTGTCCTCTTGGCGACGCTCGCTCGAGGACATGCGCTGACCCAGCGGGAACTCGCCCGCCGCATGCCATCCGATCCCAGCACCGTCAGGGCGATGATCGTCTTACTGGAGAAACAAGGGCTGGTGAAAAGGGCGAGGCATCCGACCGATGCACGGGCAAGAACGGTTGCACTCACCGCCGCGGGACGACGGGCGTTTCAGAAGCTCTGGGCGGAGGGGGAGCCCATCCGGGCGCAAATGTACGGCGTATTGAAGCCCAACGAGGCGAAAACGTTGGTCAAACTGCTCACGCGCGTGGCTGAATCCTTGACTGTTGAAGCCCTGCCAGTCGACAACCCTTGAACATTCCCGGTCGATCAGGAGGTTCACGGAAATGGCACGGAAGCGCGTGGCACGGACGTGAAGGTGAAGGTTGCTGAAGCGGCTCGTGCTGACATTTCGCCGAACTTGGTTTTCTCGCACTATCGGCGATCGATGCGACCGAGGCTCAATTGGTTGAGGCTGCTTAAAGCCCTTGTGGCCTACCAAGTTGCCTGTAGAGAGTTCCTGTATCGTAGTAGCCCTCGATCCGTTGGATCTTGCCGTTTCGCAGTTGGAAAACATCCACGCCCGACAAGGTCACCTTGCGGTCTGTGCGGGGGAGCGGGCCGAGAGCGCCGGTATGGGTCCCTCGCATCATCCACTGTACGGCGACCAATTCATCGCTTGCGCCGATAACTGCCAGCACTTCGAGCGACAAGTCGCCGAACGCCGCCATGAATCCCTGCGTCATGGCCAAGAATCCAGCCCCCGACACGCCGTCCGGCGCCATCGGGTCAGTGTACGTCCCGTCTGAGGCAAGCGTTTCGCAGACGGATCTGGCATCAAGTCGGTTGTAGGCGTCAAAATAGTCCAGTACCGCTTTGGGACAGTTCATTTTTCCAATTCCTCGAATTGATTCTCAACGGAACTCGGTTGCCTCGCTCAGCTTCCCAATTGCCAATCCGAATGTCAAAGGGCAGTCAAAACCAGCCAGCGGGGTGCAAAGTAAAGCGGTCATTTTCAGAGCCAGGAGTTCGCCCAGGGTCTTCCGCATCCGGCCAACCTGTCGCTCTTTGGCGTGGATTTGCGTCTGATCGACGCGCTATTCCGCATTTGGTTGCGCCTCGGTCGCGACGCGGAGGACCGCCTCGAACGCCGGCTTGGGCTTGTTCTCGCCGTCGAACAATAGGGGCGTGCCAAATCGTCGCCATGAGACCGCGTCATTGGCGCCCCAGAACGTGACCATTTTCACGCTCTCGCGGTGCTTGAGGAACGCCCGGAAGATGCCGGCGTAGGCCTCGGCCAGTCGCTGATCGGCGTCACTGACCAGGCCGCCCTGAGTGGCATCGGAGTTGGCAGCGATGTCCGCTCCCGTACCGCGCTGCCCGCGAGCTGCGCTGTTGACATCCAGCTCGGTGATGTGAATTGGCAAGCCGAGCGCCGTCATCTCCGTCAACGCTTGATCCATCGTCTCAAACGTCGTCGACACGTTCACATGAGCCTGCGAGCCGATGGCGTGTACAGGAACCTTCTGCTCCTGCAGCAACTTGATCAGCGTGATCAGCTTCTGCCGCTTGGCCGGGTTCTCCAGCCCATAGTCGTTATAGCGCAGAATCGCGTCCGGGTCCGCTTCGTGTGCATACTCGAACGCTTTGGCAATGTAGTCCGGACCAATGATTTGCAGCCAGAGCGAGTTCCGCAGAACCTCATCGCCGCTGTCCGAGATCGCTTCGTTGACGACGTCCCAAGCCTTGATCTTGCCTTTGTAACGGCCCACCACCGTGTGAATGTGCGCGCGCATGCGCGCCAGAAGCTCGTCTCGCGACGCCCGCGGGCCGGTGTAACCTCGTCCAGGCCCGCCAAAGCCGCGACGTCTTCTCCCTGGAGACGCACCCGCATCCGCGGCCTGTTCATTTCCTCCGGCGGAGTCCGTTACATCGTCGGCGCCCGACGGCGGGTTTGTGCCGGCAAACACCCAGTTGGGCGTCTGGGCGTGCCAGACCAGCGTGTGCCCGATGATATCCATGTTGTTCCGCTGGCCGAACTCCACGAAGGCGTCGGCTGGTTCAAAGTTATAGCCGTCCGCGCCTTCGCGCGGATGAATGATCTGCCACTTCAAATCATTCTCGGGCGCAATCTGATTGAACTGCTCTTTCACCAGCGCAATGTCATTTTTAACCAGTTCCTTGCCACGACGACCCGCGGCGCCGGTCGCAATGCCGCGGTTGATGGCTACGCCAACCAGAAAATGGTCTTGAAAGGCCGATTTCAGGGCGGGAAGAGAACCCGGTGGGTTGGCGACCGTTGGCGACTGATCCGGTTTTACCGCAGTTTGGGCAAAGGCGCCGTAGGCGGTCGTGATTACGATGACCACGACAAGTAACGAGCGATTCCAGGACATGCTTGTTGCCTTTGCTGTTTCGGATGAAGTACGTCAGTGCCGGAGAAGCGCTTAGCGCTCCGTATCCAAAGGAACGAAACGCACCTCATCCGCCACCAGGAATTCGCCGGTGCGCGGTCCGCTGAATTGCACGTAAGAAACCTCGTCGGCCTTAACCTGCAGTTCGAACGTCGGGACCGGGTCTTCAGGTTTCTGGCGGCCAGGCACGATGTCCAGTTCGTCTCGAGCGACGACCTCCCCATTGCTATTGAACGCCTCCAGCCTGGCCGACGTGCCCGTCGATGCCCAAAAAACGATCGTCACTGCCGAGGCGCCATGGGGAAATTGCACCTGAACGGGAATCTGCTGCTCATCCGCCATCGCATTGAGAATGCCTTTACGCCCCGACGCAATGTGCGGAAAGAACATAATCCTTCCGCTAGCCTTGCTCCGCTCGGGCGGGCGCGCCAACTTGAACTCGACGCCCTGTTCCATATACTGCTCCAAACGATTCACCGCTTCATCGTTTGTAGGGTCGAGCATGATCTGGACCTGTTCGAAATCAATCACAACCTCCTCGGCCCCCACTGCCGACGACGAGCATAGGACCAGGCCGGCCAGAAGCGAACAGCGAATCGCGTCTAAGATAGCCAGCTTGGACATCATGACCTCATCTCCAGGCCGCGCATGGCGCCAGTCGCCGTGGCGAAAGTACTCGCTTCAATGTTCATTCGCTCGAGCATCGAGACAAACAGGTTCGGCAACGGATAGTTGTTCGCGGTGTCGAACTTAAGGTGCTGGCCGTGCCGGAATCCACCTCCCGCCAACAGGATCGGCATGTTGGTCGTGGAATGTGCGTTGGCATCGCCGAGGTTCGAACCGTATAGCACCATCGTCCGATCCAGCAGCGTTTCGCCCTCCTCCTCAACCGATTTCAGCTCCGTAAGCAATCCGGCCATCGTCCGCATCTGCCATTCGTCGATCACCTTGAGCTGCGCCAGTTTGTCGACGGCCTTGCCGTGGTGCGAGAGGTTGTGATAGCCGTCGCTAATCGTGGCGCCTTGGATCTGCATGGCCGGCGTGGAAACGCCATTTTGCATCAGCGTCATCGCCCGTACCGAATCCGTCTGAAAGGCCAGGCGTGCGAGCCGGTACATCACCTCAATCTTTTGAATGAATTGCGCGGAGTTGGTCGGGTCGGTTGGTGCTGGTTCGTCAACCACCGGCTTGGGCCTGTTTTCCCACGCTCGCGCGGCTTGCAGGCGGCTCTCCAAGTCGCGGACGCTGCTGAAATACTGGTCGAGACGATCTCGATCGCCAGCGCCGATGTTGCGATGGAGCGCTTGAGCCTGCTGCGACACGGTGTCGAGAATGCTGCGGCCGGTATCAACTTCGCGGATTTTCGCTGCGATCTCGGCCTTGGTCCCCTGGAGGAACAATTGCCCAAACACGCTCGACGCGCTCTGCTCGGGGGGAATGGCCACGCCGGTTCCGGTCCAGGACAGACTGCGATTGCCGTTCACGGCCAGCGCGAGGGATGGAAAACGAGTCTCGGCGCCAATGTGTTCCGCGACGTGCTGATCCAGCGAAATGGAATTTCGGAAGGAGCTGCTCGCCGGATGCGGTGCTGCGGTCAGGAAGCTGATATCCGAGGGGTGCCCTCCATCCACGTTGGGATGGGACACGCCGCTGATGACGGTGAAATCCGCGCGGTGCTCCTGCAAGAACGTCAAGTAATGGGAGGGCTGGTAGTCGAAGCCTTCATCGGTCGGAAAGAAGTGCTCGGGCAGCACGCCCAGGTTATTGCAAATGGCCAGCATGCGTCGCGGCGCGCGCTTCCCATCTGGAGATGCCCCCGGTGAACCGGCCCGGACAAAAGCTGGCGACATGGCGTCTAGAAACGGCAGCGACATCGCAACGCCCGCGCCCTGCAAGAATCGCCGCCGTGGAATGGCCTTGCGCGTTACGGAGCCGGGACCAACAGCGCGGCGATGTGATTGATTCTCTTGCATGCTAGCGGCTTTCGCTTGAACAGCGCCACGAATGGCGCTGCGCCAACCTATTTGTTCCGAAACAACTTGCTCTGTACGATCTCATGCACGATCGAGCGCACACCGTAATCGCCTGGCCGCGACAGCTCGAGGATCGCATCAATCTCCTGCCGATCGGAGAAGCCAATCGGCGCCCCGGTGGCATAGATCATTAACTGCTTAACGACGTTGCGGGCGATTGTCACCTCGTCCTCCAGCAACAATTGCTTGAGTTGACGGACATCGGCAAATTGACGGCCGTCGGGCAGTGTACCGCTCGGGTCGACGGGAAGGGCGTAGTGATACTTGAATCGCTGCCCGTCGAGGCCGATCCCTGCTTCCGCTGGCGTCTCTTCGTTGACGGCGCGATACCGATCGCGCCACGCCCCCATCACATCAAAGCTTTCCAACGCCAGGCCCGGCGGGTCCATGCGGGCATGGCACGATGCGCAGCTCGCATCGGCCCGATGCGCCTCGATCTGTTGACGGATCGTGACCGCGCCACGGATATCCGGTTCGACTGCCGGAACCGGGGGCGGCGGCGGCGTCTCAAACCCAAGGATGCGTTCCGTTACCCACACGCCGCGCAGCACTGGCGAGGTTGTCGTACCATTTGCCGTGAC
>JALHLM010000148.1 GCA_022844585.1 Pirellulales bacterium
CCCCACAATGATGGACCCGTTTTCGGAAACGCCTTTGGCGACGCTGTAGAAGTCGCCGCCATCCAAGTCTCCCAGCCCTTGCATGGCGCCCTGTTCCAAAACGCGAAAGGCCTGGGTTCCGCCGGAACAGACACACTTTCCCACGGTGGTCGAGCCGTCACCGGAGACGGCAAATGCCTCGCTCGATCCAATGCTAGTGCCAGGAAGAAGTCCTAGAGATTCCCATTCGCCGTTGCGATATCGCGCCGCACGACCGCCGCTCGAAGTGGAGCCAATTCCCGCGATCACTGAACCATCGGCGGAGACGCCCCACGCCTGACTGTAGAAACTGCCGCCTTCAAGGTCCCCCAATCCTGCGATGTTTCCGCCCGACGTACGGAACGCCTCGGAAGTGCCGTTCGCCGACCAACTTCCGCCGACAATCGTCCCGCCGTTGGCCGACACGCCGTAGGCCGTACTGGAATTCATGCCGCCGGGAAGGTCCCCAAGACCTACCATGACACCGTCGGACCAGCGGAACGCTTCGGTGCTAATCAGCGTCGAGGAACTTTGGCCAACGATCACGCTCCCGTCCGCGGATACGGCCAGCGCCGTGCTGTATGTTTCTCCGCCCGAGAGTTCGCCGAGATTCGCCATGCCCCCCGTCTCCGTCCAGCGAAAAGCGGAGTAGTTGCCTCCATGGCTTTCGCCCACGATGGTGGAACCATCGGCCGACACAGCGTGCGCAAGACTGTAGAAGATTCCACCGGGGAGATTCCCCAGTCCTTGAAAGCTCGCCAGCAGCCGTCGATCTTCCAGCGTTTCGATGCGGGACCGGCGAATCCAGGTCTTGGGCAACCAGCGAGAGGGGGCAGCCATTGTGATGCCTCGATCAATGGGTTCTTGTATGTCGCGAGAACCTCAGGCGACCCATCGTGATGGAATTGAATTTGAAACCTGATCAACGAGCAACAGGCGCCGTTGAGACGCCTTCCTGCAACGTCGAACAAGAATAATCGGTCAAGGCGGGCGATGCAATTTGCGAACCCGGCTTTCCTTCCTTGAATTCCTCGTCCCAAGCTGCATGGAGCTGCATCCGATGGTCGGTGATTAACATCCCCTCAAGAAACGCGCACGGTTTTTGCGCCGCGTGGATGTCGGCGATGCCACGTCGCGACGTCGTTAGCGATCAATTCAATGGCTTTGGCGACCTGGTCATCTACGCTGAACAACAGGTAACCGTCGTCGTCAGCAAGTTGGGTGGCACGTCGTTCATCGACCGAAAGCACTTGGCCAGCATACTCTGCACGAAAGCTTGCAAACGCGGCATCTCCAACGTTCGGATGGACCGAGTATTTCGAATCAATGGCGACCTGAGCGACGTCGCTTCGCCGCGCCGCGCTGAGACGCGTCGGCGCAGTCGATTCGACACGGCTGGCACTCAGCAGCAAGGCCGACGACTGTGTAGCCTGGGAAATGGCCCTCATCTCAGCGGTCGCCGTTTCCATTCGAACGGGAGGAGGATCAGCGATTCCCTGTGGATTGGAATTCCCTGCCGCGAGGCGGAAGTTGGTGGCGGCGGAAAGACTGCCGGATGATTTCGTGCGTCCGTTGGCGTACTGGTAAACGCGGTCCGTTCCACTGTCGACGATCCAAATGTCCTGACTTCCGTTGCTCGGGTCGATCGTCAGTCCGGTGGGCGTCTTGTTGGCGCTATCGATCGTCCAACTGCCGACGAGACTGCCGCTCAAAGTGTATTTGAATACCTTGTCCGTCGACGTGTCGTTCACGACCCATAGATGGACGCCGTCGGTGACAATACCTTTGGGTTCTTTATTCCCGCTATTGAGTGAGAAACTGCTGGCGGCCGTTTGGCTTCCGGACAGCCGTCCCGCGGCAGAGGCGTAGCGATAGACCGCATCGCTCTTGCCGTCGACGATCCAAACGTCGGCGCCATTCGTGGCGATGCCTTCGACCTGTGCGGTGGTCGCGAGCGTTCCGGCAGTCCAGGATCCCTGTAATGTACCATCGACGTTGTAAACGTACACTTTGCGATTCTTGTCCCCCACCCAGACCGTGGTTCCAGCGGCGGTACTGGCCGCCCCGCGCGGTGAAGTATTGCCGCTCCCGAGTTGATAGTCTTCAATCGTAGCGCCATCCGACGCGTACTCATACGTGCGATCCAAACTGGCGTCGTTGACGACGTAGAACTTGGTCGCGAGCACATCATCATCGAAATTCGTGACGGCGACATCGACCGCATTGAGGCCGTGGAACGCCGGATCGAGGCTGACCGCCGCGCCCAGGATGATCGAGTAGGCTACGTCCCCGTCGACGTCCGCGTCATCGGCGCCTGTCACAGTGATGGACTGTGGCACATTCCAATTGCTGGGCGTGAACAGCAGGCCGCCAACGCTTGCCGATCCCTCGGTCGCATCGCTCGACGCAACCGGGATGTACACGTCTGCGATGGGGGGCGAATCAAGCGAGACGGTGAATGTCGTTGACTGGCCGCTCTCTGAGGTGACGTGCCCTTGCCGGCGGTTGACCGTAATGCCCGGCGCGGAGTCGAGCCGCAGCGAGAACGCCGACCGCGCGGTCGAGTTCAGGGTGTGAACGCCCGCATCAGGGTTGAAGTCGATGGACCCGGCGAACCCGCCGACGACGTGCAGCCGATTGGCCGAGTCGATGCCCAGACCCAAGGCTTGCACCAGCGAGCCTGGGGCGCCGAGATGGTCGAGCGACCGGAACTCACCTCCCGAGGAAAGACTCCACACGTAACTGTCGAATAGCGAACTGCTGACGTTGCTCGCCGTGAATCCCGCGAAGCCCGGCCCTGGATCGAAGTCGATGGGCGACGCAGATGAACTGCTATTCAGATATCCCGCGACCACGACGTTGTTGGCAGCGTCGACCTGGACCGCCCGGTTGGTGAAAACGGCGGCGCCGGCCGCGGAGGCGACCCACTGGTAATCGCCGTGTTGGTTCAGCTTGACGACGTACGTCGCCGTTCCGGTGGGTACTTCCAGCGATGCGGACGCGGCGGGGCTGGCATCGAAGTCGACGACGCCGGCGTGCTGGCCCACGACGATCAGATTGTCGTCATTGTCTACCGTGAGGCGTTGGCTGAAGGCAAACGAGACCTGACTGGAGTTCGACGGCGTCGTCATCGCGAATGCTTGAGCCCAATTCAGGTCCCCGCCGGCGCCGAGCTGCAGCACGTAGGTGCTCCCCGTGGCCCGCGTCGCCTCGCCATGGGTCAGCGTATGCACCGCGGCGCCGGGGTCGGCGTCGAACGGGTCGAAGAAGACGCTTGCCAGATTGACGTTGCCGTTCGAGTCGGCGCTGACCTTCGGCGGATAGCTGCCGGAATCAACGCTCCTCGACCACAGGACGTCCCCACTCGTCAGGTCGAACCGCCGCACTAAAGTCGTGCCGACGGGGGTCGAGGTGTCGTTGTCGCTCACGCCAGCGACGTACACTTCGCCGGCGGGCCCGACCGTAATGCTGGAGCCAGTCTCGCGCAGGGCGTTCCCCCAGGAAGCGACCCAAAGCGGCTCGCCAGCGGCGTTGAGCTTCAGCAGATAGCCGTCGTGATCGCCGGCCGATGTGATGGTGTGGGAGCCAACTCGTAGCGTGACGGCAAAATCGCCGGTCACGTACAGATTCCCCTGATTGTCGAGCGCAAGCTCGTTCACGGCATCGGGTCGAGCCGCATCCGTGACGTCGGATTCAATCGGCCGGGCCCACAGGAGCGCGCCTTGCGCGTTGTATTTGGCGACGAACAGATCGCGGCCGTCGCCCACTGCGGTTAGCCAATCCACGTCGCCGGGATGCACCTGGGCGGGGTCGAAGTCGACGGCGCCGTCGAAATACCCAGCGACGTAGCTGTTGCCGTCGGCGTCCATGACCAGTCCGCCCGTGGCGCTGGTACTCTGGGAGCCGTTGCCGATCGCTTGAACACCGGCAAAGGCATAGGCTGCGAGCAACCGGCGATCTTCCAGTCGTTCGGCGACCAGTCGCCGCCGGCCGCCGCGAGCGGGGATTCGCTTCGGAAGGGATGAACGTTTGGCGGACCGGGACAGGAAGGACTTCATGACAACCTCCAAACGCGACGGTGGTAGATAGCCGTTGATCGTGAGCTCTGGAAGCGTCGCCGCGGTGGGCTGTTTTGGTTCCACCGCGACTCGCAGCTCTCTCTGCACTAACGTGCGTAGCGACGACTGGGCGCGCCTCAGGGGCGCCGAGAAATTGCTTTCCAAACCTGAGGAATTGCATTAAGCTCTCGCTGCTGTCGCTTTTCCTCGTCGTCGCCCCCGAGCGCTGGCTGCTGCGCGGGGACAAGTCGTGGCCTGTCGTCGCCACTACTCCAGGAGTCCACCCACGATGAGCGAATTGACCATCGTGCTGGCGTCTCTCGATCGCGGCGAGCCCGGCGCGGCCGAGAAATTGCTCCCGCTCGTCTACAACGAGCTGCGCCAGTTGGCCGCACAGCGCCTGGCCAGCGAACGGCCTGGCAACACCTTGCAGGCGACCGCGCTGGTGCACGAGGCGTATCTGCGCCTGGTCGGGCCAAACGGTGCGTCACCGGGCTGGAACCGCCGCAATCATTTTTTCGCCGCGGCCGCCGAGGCGATGCGGCGCATCCTCATCGAGTCGGCGCGGCGCCGGAACGCCGCCAAGCGGGGCGGCGGCCAACGCGCGATCTCGCTCGACGAAATTGACGTCGTCGAATCCATGGGTGGCGTATCGCCCGACGATCTGTTGGCACTCGACGACGCCCTCACCCGCTTGGCGGAGGAAGACGGCGTTAAGGCGGAGCTGGTCAAACTTCGCTATTTTGCGGGACTGCCCGTCGCGGAAGCCGCCGCGGTGTTGGGAATTTCGCGGGCCACGGCCGCCCGATATTGGGACTACGCCCGGTCCTGGCTGTTCGCCGAGTTGCAGAACCCACCGGATTGTCCTTCCGCGGAAATCCTGGGCGGCCCCTGAGGCGCGCCGCCGCCGCGTCACGCACGAGGATATGGAGAGTTTATTGATCGCCCGCGCGCGAACTCCAGAGACGTTCACGAAATTAGGGCGGTGGGTCCGGTTCGTCACCTCAAGAAGGCAACTTCAGGCGACCCTACCACCGAGAATTGACCAGGAGCACGCCTCGTGCATCGCCCCGACGCCGCTGAAATCTACGCCCAAGCTTTGGAGCGGGAAGATCCCGAGGCCCGCAATGCTTACCTGCTCCATGCGTGCGAGCAGGATCCCAAGCTCCGCCGACGCATCGAAGCGCTTCTCAACGCGCGCGCAGCCCGTGGCGACTTTCTAGAATCGCCCCTCGTCGATCCTGGGACGGCGCCGCGGGGTCCCGAAGGGCCGGGCACGACCATTGGCCCCTACTTACTGCTGGAAGAAATCGGCGAAGGCGGCATGGGCGTGGTCTTCATGGCCCAGCAATCCGCGCCCGTAAGGCGCCGCGTCGCCCTTAAGATCCTCAAGCCGGGGCTCGATACGCGAGCGGTCATTACCCGGTTTGAAATCGAGCGGCAGGCCCTGGCCCTGATGGACCACGCCAATATCGCAAGAATCTTCGACGCGGGAACCGCCGACAGCGGCCGGCCGTACTTCGTCATGGAGCTCGTCCACGGCGTGCCGATTACGGACTACTGCGACACCTGCCAGCTCACGATGCACGATCGGCTCGAGCTCATGATCGCGGTGTGTCGCGCCGTTCACCATGCCCACCAGAAAGGGGTCATCCACCGCGATCTTAAGCCGACGAACATTCTGATCACTGTGCAGGATGGATGCCCGCTCCCCAAGGTGATTGATTTCGGCGTGGCCAAGGCGACAGGCGATCGGCTCACGGATTGTACGCTGGCGACGGGCTTCGCCCAAATGATCGGGACGCCGCTCTATATGAGCCCCGAACAGGCCGAACTCAGCCCCGTGGGCGTCGACGAACGAACCGACGTCTACGCGCTGGGGGTGCTGCTTTACGAGTTGCTCGTCGGCGCGACCCCCTTTGACAAAGATCAACTGCGCGAAGCGCCTCTGGACGAGCTTCGCCGTATCGTGCGCGAAGTGGAGCCGTTGCGACCCTCCGTCCGATTCAGCACGCTCGATAACGAGCTGGCTACGACTGTGGTGGGGCGCCGTCGCACGAACGACCGCCGCATGCGGCAAATCCTCCGTGGCGAGCTCGAATGGATCGTGATGCGGTGCCTGGAGAAGGACCGGACGCGGCGCTATGCCTCGGCGAGCGACTTGGCCGCGGACTTGGGTCGATATCTGAGCAATCAACCCGTCGAGGCGCGGCGGCCGACGAGGCTATACAAGCTGTGGAAATTCACCCGGCGGCATAAGGCAATGACGGCCGTGGCCGCGGCTAGCGCGATTCTCGTCTTGGTCGCCGGAATCGCGCTGAGTTGGAGGGCCCGCACGCGAGCAGACGAAGCGGCCGCCATGCGTCTATGGGACCAGGCCGAGGAAATGCACCTACAGGGAAATCTGGATGAGGCCGAGGTCCAATACAGTCAGGCGATTCACCTTCAGCCAACGTGGGCAGGTCTCCGGGTCGATCGAGGAAACCTCAATGCCGCTCGAGGTCGGCCGGATGAGGCCTTGAGAGATTTCGCCAAGGCGAGCGAACTCTTCCCAGAAAACGCGGACTTGCTTTCTCATTTGGGTGTTTTCGCCATCAGATTCGGACAATGGGACGTAGCCATCGATGCCTATCGTCGTGCTTTGAAGTTGGCTCCAAATAACGATTTGTATTGGTATCGCTATTCAGTCCTCTTGCTGTTCACCGGCGACGAGAGAGCGTACCGGCACAGTTGTCGCGAAATGCTCGACCGCTTCAGCGGTACGGTTGTGCTCGTCACCGCTGAACGCACCGCCAAGACGTGCCTGCTGACTCCCGACGCAGTTTCAGATCCTAAGCCGGTACAGAAGCTCGCCGCGCTGGTCGCTCAAGACCTTGAGGTGGGAGGCAACACGCCGTGGTATTTTGTGCTAGCTAGTCTGGCGGATTCTCGCGCTGGCGACGGCGCCAGCGCCCTCGAACGGCTGAAGAGCGTTCCGCTCGATGCCCGCCCCGGCAACTTCAATGGAACCGTGTTCACGCTACGCGCACTCGCGCACCTCAAGCTCGACCAACCTGCGGAAGCGGCGAAATGGCTGGACAAGGCAAACGAGTGCCTCGCCAAATGGCCCGACGTTAACCGTGGCGAAGCCTTTGATGAAATGGGCGACTGGCTGCGGTTCCGTATTCTCTTGAACGAAGCGCAGCGATTGATGAAGTCTCTGGAAAGGCATGGTTCTCCGCCTCCCCAATAAGAGAACTGCAAATGAGTTGCTTCGCTCACAGTGAGACAGTTCAGCCTCTTGGTTTGCAACGCCCTCCAGAAATTCCGGCGGCAGCGTCAAAAGCCGACTTCAGCCTCTTCTCTCGTCGCCGACGTCGCGCCTCGGCTACCTGCGACCGCGACATCGCCAGACGAATCAGGCGGACGTGGCCGACTTTGTGCGCGCGTGGCCCGCGAAGTTGGCGGCCATCGTGACGTAGCATCCGGCGAAGCAGCTGCGCGTTTACTTCCAGGACGAGTCGCGCTTCGGACCGCAAGGCACCTTGGCGATGTAAGAATGATACATCAGCACCAACGCCTGGCGTTCGCTTTCGAAGCGGGCGATGACTTGCCTACTATCCAGGCCGGGCTTGATCACTTTGAGCGCTACGCGGCGCACCACGGGCGACAATTGATCGGCCACATAGACGATGCCCATTCCGCCTTCGCCGATCAACTCCCGAATTTTGAAGTGTTCGATCTCGAAGGCCGAATCGCAAGCGGCTACGCAGGTGTTAGAGCTCGGTTCGGTGTGGGTCGAGCGCCAGGAACCTGGCAAACTGCCCAAGTTTACGTACTCGCGTATTGGATGATCCAGGAGAACGAGCACAAGAAGCTCATCGCGCTGTTGACGGAGTTCGTCATGACGCGCCGTCCAGCCGGTCGCGTGTCCAGGCAACGCCCGGTCCGATGCACTCAATGAGTTTGCAGGCTTACAAAGGCAAGGCGTATCGAAGACACGTCGCGGTATGCGCACCGGAGTTGGTCATCGATTTTCCGAGGATCTGGCGGTCACGTTGGCCGGATCGTATGCTTGACGTGAGGCGGGTCGAGAGAGGCCAGGATTTCGGTCAACTTGACAGCACAACTCACGCGCTCGGCATCTGTTGAATCTCTCCACCACAACACGCTCGTGTGGTGTCAGCTCCATCGCAGTCAAGCAATTGGGAACGCTCCCATGGCCAAGTCCGTGACAGAATGGTGTCGTGATCGAGACGTCACCGTCGAGCAACTGGCGGAACGCTGCAAACTCGACATGGATCGCGTCACGGCCATCGTGCTTGGTCGCTGGACGCCCAGTCCCGAGGAACGCAGAGCAATTGCCTCAGCCCTCGGAATGGACGTCGAGGAAGTGGTTTGGGGGCATGTGACGCCTGTTCAACATCTCTATGGGCATGGTCCCGGCTAGGCTGATTTCGGCGCCAAGGGAATAGTTCGCAACTTTCGCTTTTGCCCTTAGCAGTCGAATCACGCATCTTTAAGGGCAGCCGAAAGCATCTTCGGAGCGCGCAAGGTTGTTACCAATTCACTGGAAGTGGTAACAAGTTCGCTTGCTAAGGACGTTTCCACAGAAATCACCGCCAGGCCTTTCGGCCAACCCAAACCAACTCCAAAAAAGGACCCATTTCCTATCAAGAGGGTCCGAATCCGCTTGCTCTGGCCGCGAACGGCTGCCCTCATCGTCGACGTTCCCATACTTCCCCAAGGAGCCCGACGATGCTGTATGCCTCGACCTGGACGATTGGGCCCACCAAGGTGTTGACCCGCTCGGAATTGCGCGCTGTGCTGGCGGATTTGGAGCGGCGCGGCGTCCGCTCACCGAATGCCCGACTTAACCAGGTGATCGTGCGGCTGGCCTGTTGTTGCGGTTTGCGCGTGTCGGAAATCGCCAACTTGCGGATGGCGGATGTGCGGCTGGAGGGCGCTCGGCCGCAGATCCTGGTACATAAGGAGCACGCCAGGGGACATCGAGTGCGCGTGGCGCCGCTGTGGTGGAACACAGGCACGCTGGACGCCTTAGCTAAGTGGGTTGCCGCACGTGCGGCGGCGGGCGCGGCGTGTGACGTTCTCGTTGCCGCCTCTCGCCAAGCGGCGGGGGCGGAGCAGTCTTTGTCGCGGCATACGCTCCGCAAGCGATTCAGAACCACCTGCACACTGCTGGGGCAAGAGCGCTTACAGCAACTGACCGTCCATCATAGTCGGCATACTTTCGTCAGTCTGGCGCTGGCGGCCGGGCGGTCGCTAGCCGCAGTACGCGATGCGGCCGGGCATACCAATATCAGCACGACTTCGTGTTATCTGCACGTCCTCGTCGACGAGGATGGTGGGCCGTCGAGTTTGCTCTGAGCAAGATGCGGGTTATCACCGCACATATGCTATCAGTTGGCATAACTCAAGAATTCAAACCGACCAGTCGTATGCTGAGCTCCGGCAATTCACCGCGTGTCACACGTGCGGTCGCAAGCCACAGGCAAAGAATCTAGTCGGCAAAGCGACCGCCCAATAAGCGCGCCAGTGGTGGAGAAGGCGTTTCCACTTTGTCTGAAGCGCCTTCAGGGGCGTGGGGGCCGGCAACAATTCAAGTTGTTCGTTTACTGGTTGTTGGTTAACTCGTGCAATCCGAGACTCAAGGCTTCGGTGTTTGCGGCGGCGGCCAGACAGATTTCATTGCGTGAATCTGGCAGGACACGATGCGGCAGGCGCCGCCTGAGGCAAAGAGTTCGACTCCGTTGCTGTTGGGATCTGGAAACACGAGGTCGGTGATCACGGTCTCACCGCTGTTGCCGAACACTTCGACCGAGCAGGCATCGACGAAAATCTGCAGCCGGATGTTGCCTTGGGCATTCGGCTCGAGCGGAGCCTCATGCCGACCGGAAAAGGCAGGGTGAAAGGAAACGTTTCCCGATTTGGTACGATCGACGAATACCGTTCGAGACATTGTGCTGTACCCAACGACCGTCTGCTCCGCATCACCCTTGAGCACGCGTACGCCAAATTCCGCGGCCGAATCCGGCTGGACTTCCAGGAGGATTTCCAGTTGCTGTCCGCGAAAGTCCACCGCCAACGATTCGCTGGTGAGCGTCCGATCTTTGACCTCTACCATTTTGTCTCGCAATTGTTGCAACTCACGCACGGGGCGTTGGCATAGCCGCAATTTGCCGTCGATCCGTCGCAATGTCAGTTCACGCGGAATCGACATGGCGCTCCGCCACGGATACGTGGGGTTCAGGCACGTCTCCCAATTGTTCATCCAGCCGATCCAGATCCGCCGGCCGTCGCTGGTCGGAATGCCGGACCATGAGACAGGTGCGTAGAAGTCGCGGCCGAAATCGACCCATTGCGAAGTCGTCGAATCAGCGACGAACTTGTTGCCATCAAAAACGCCTGTGAAGTACTCGCCGCCTGAACCGCCGGCGATGGCGCCGTTGCCCATATCGGCTTCCAGCACCCAGCGCGTTTTGCCAGGCTCCCCTTCAATTGGCAATTCGAACAAGTCGGGGCATTCCCAGTTCAGCTTATTCGGCGCGCCAGCCGGACCGAACTCACTGAGCAGCGTCCACGTCTTGAGATCCGTCGAGCCGAAAAGCTGCAGCCGCTTCTGCGCAGCGAGCGAAACCACCATGACCCAGCGCTTCGCCGGTTCGCTCCAGAACACTTTCGGATCGCGGAAGTCTTTCTCGCCGACGTCCAGCACCGGGTTGCCCGCGTACTTTGTCCAGGTGCGACCGCGGTCGTTGCTGAAGGCGAGGTCCTGCGTCTGACGGTCCTGGCTGTGACCTGTGAAAATCGCGACCAACGGCGGCTTGTCCTCGGTGCCGAAGCCACTGGAATTGCGAACGTCAACGACGGCGCTACCCGAGAACATCATGACGCCATACTCGTCCCGCAACGCTATCGGCAAATGCTTCCAATGCAGCAGATCTATACTGACGGCGTGTCCCCAACTCATATGGCCCCATTCGTTCCCAAGTGGATTGTGCTGATAGAACAGGTGGTATTCACCAGCGCAGTAGATCAGCCCGTTGGGATCGTTCATCCAGTTGAGTTCAGGCGTGAAATGGTATGCCGGCCGAAATGGCTCTTGGTAGTACTCTTTCGAGCGTCGATATTCGTCGATCCTCCACAGCCCAGTTCCGGTTCGCGGCTGATCGGTCAGCAGAATCTGGTCCAGGTTGATGTGCCCCCAATCTCCCCTTGAGCGATCGAAAATGCTGATCGTCGCCTGCTTTCCCCTGAACGCGCTAACGTCCCATGACTCCCAGCGAAGCTGACCAGAATCCGCGCCAGTGGCGGATCGGACGGACTTGCCGTCGACAAGCAATTCCAAGCCGGTTTCCCCTTCATGCTGCCCGCCGCCAATCAAGAATGCCAGGAACCGCCGGTTGATCTCAAACGGAGGCGAGTTGATCGCTCCGGTGGCTGAATCGCCGCTTCCGTATGAATTGACGAGCCTGCGCCCACGGTAGCCGGTCACTTGCAGCTTGTGACCGCCGGTTGGCCCGGCGCCAAAGGCGTCCCCTTCAACCTTCCACTCGCCATAGGTGTCGGTCTCGAAATCCGCAACAACAA
>JALHLM010000149.1 GCA_022844585.1 Pirellulales bacterium
GTATTCAGAAAGTCGAGCGCGAATCGACCCAGGCCGAGCGCCTGGTTGGAGTCGCGCGGCAAGGTGATCGTGTCAACAGGCATGGCGAGTTCGCTTGGTCATCCGGATAGATCGAGTTGCGTGCCACATTCTCCGGTCGCGTCCCGGGACTTCCGTTCCAGCGCGGCGGCCTGTTCTTGTTCTTTCTCTTTTTCGGCCTTCGACTTGGCCGCCCCTTCCCAGAGGCGGCGTCCGTCGGCGTCCCGGTCCGAGGCTTCGTGTTCCTGATCCGTGACGCCGACGCCGGCGGCCTGTTCGGCCTTCAACTCCCCGGCGACGCGTCGCTCGAGTTGCACGCTATCTTGTTGGGCGCGCTCGACGTCGCTCCCGCGTGACTGGCCGAGCGACGAACCCGCCAGCGAAGCCGCGACTGAAACCATTGGTCCTACGCTCATGGCACACCTCGCGATCGAACAGATGTCGTGCGTTGCACGTCATATTGTCATGCGGATCGGCTACACGAACTCGTCGCGTCATCGAGGAGGAATCAAATCAAGCTCAGCGCGGTATTGTGCTGAGTGGATCGTCTTTGCCCCCTCGCTGGCGCTTCGGGTTGGTGTGTTGCTGCACCCTGTTAAGCCTAGGTGTCGGAGCACAGGTGTCAAATCAACTTACCGGAACAACCCCCATAGCCGGGAGGGCTCCGCGCCTTCGCGGTGCGCGGCGCCGGTGCCGGTGCCGGGGGCCGGCACCGTGGTCGGCGCGCCGGCCAGCGGCACTTGCAGGTCGGATTGGAGTTGTTGCAGGAATTCGTTCACGCCGGGAAACACTTCGTTGGTGATCGCCAGTTGATCGAGCGGCCCGCTCGCGCGGACCAGCATGATCTGTTGACTTGCCGAGCCCATCAAATCGCTCAGGCCGGGAATGCGATGCGCGCCGACCATGGTGTAAAAGTTCGCGGTCACGTTGCGTTCCAGATCCATCTCGCCGCGGCCGTAGAGGCTGAGGGCGTCGCCGACGAATTGCAGTCGCTTGAAGTAGTAGCGGCCGCCGTCGAGTTCGAAATCGACTTCACTCGTCGTGAAGGCCGTCTGCGCCGGCGTCTTGAGTCTGAGGAGACTCAGCAACTGCACCATTTGCGGCATTTCGTAGATGTCGGCTTCGCGCAGTTGCAGCGATCCCTGGCCGCTGAGGTTGTGCCAGCCGCGGCCGGCGCCTTGCAGATTGACTTGCCCGTCGACACGGCCGCGCAGATTTTGACGACCGGGAAAGCGTTCGCCCGTGATGCGGCGCAGGTCAGCGTCCGTGAGCTCCGCGTAGACTTGAAAGCGATTCGGCGCGCCGCGCGTCGACCAGGCGTCACCGCTGATCTTGCCGCCGTAACAGTTGGCGGTAATGCGCCGCGCGTTCGTCACGGGTTGGCCACGTTCCGCCCAGCGGCCGAGGAGAACGCCCTTGTCGTCGATCAGCAGTGGCCCGCGGACGTCGGTCAGTTGGAAGTCTTCGTATGTGACGCTATCAAGCTTCAACTCGCCGCGCGACTGGAATCCTTCCTTGTTGGTCTCTCCCCACAGCCGCATGCCGCCGTGGATGTTTTCCAGCGACACGCCGCATTGCATCGCCACGCGATGCAGATCGAGGTGGACGTCCCAATTGGTCTTGAGCGGTTCTTGTGGCAGCCCGCTGCCGGAGAATCCCAATTTACCGCTTAGCGACATCGTGCCGTCGGGCTTGAGTTCGTCGATGCCCTGCGCCAAGCGTTCCGGCAGCGCCTGCACCAACTCCCGGTCGAGCCGCATGCCGTCGACCACAAGTGGCGATAACGTGAGTTGCCAACTGCCGTCCACGGCGAGATCGCACTTGCCGCCTGCGCTGACCGTGGTTTCGCCGTGACGCGCGCGCAAGTTTGTCAGGTCGACGTGACCGTTGTGGTAATCGAACGTCCCCTGAAGTCGTTCCAGACGATACGGAAAATAAACCGGTTCGATCGACACCGGCATGGACGTCTCATCCGGCGAGGCCTCGCCGCGCACGGCGACGTCCAAGCGTTTGCCTTCCGTAAGATAGCGCACCTTGGCGCTGAGGCCGATCGCCCCCTGCGGACGCAAATCGCTCCAGATGCGCTGCATTGCCGGCCGCAAGGCGTCGCGAAGTTCGGGCTCAAGCTGGACGTTTTCGGCCGCGAACTCCAGCCATAGTTCCTTCTCGCCATTGGCAACCGGTCTGAAATGCCCCTGGCAATAGACGCGTCCGGTGTCGTTGGTGCCTTCGAGTTGCTCGAATCTCCATTCGTCGTCGTTGATCTTCATCCGCCCGCGGATGTCTTGGATCGGATACGGAAAATGCCGATACCGAATCGCGCAGTGGTTGAAGACGACGTTAATCCTTCGCTGAAATGCCGCGCCGCCTCCAACCTCCCGGAGAAACAGCAAGTCCAGATCGATCGTGCCGTCGGGATGCAGATCTTTGATGACCTGCCGCGCACCGGGATTGAGCGCCGCGAACAGCTTTTCGTCCAGCGGCAGGTCGTTGGCCACCACTTTCAACCAGCCGGTCCCTTGCGGGCCGGGGTGTAGCAGTTCGCCGTCGATGCGCAGCTCACGGCGGCCGGAGTAGGCGGTCAAGCGCGCCTTCAGTTGCTCGTCTTTGAACGTGATCGTCCCCGTAGCGCCTTCGAGCCGATACGGAAACTTTTGGTAGTAAAACGACACGCCCAGGCACTGCACGGTCACATCTGGATGGTAGGTCTGGCCGTCGAAGTGCAGTCGCAAGCGCGCGTCGACCTTTCCTTCAGGCAGAAACTTCCGCCATTCGTCGCGGAAGGCCGGCGGTAGCGCGCGAAACAGTTGCTGGTCGAGGACCATCTGCCGGCTCTCGGCAATCAATAGCCACGCAGAACCCGGTTCGTGCCCGTCTCGCTCCATACTGAGCGAAAGCGTCGTCTGACCGTTGCGCGCGGTCAGTTCATGCACGCTGCAACCTTGGTTGTCGCACTCGAACACGGCCGTCAGGTCGGTCAGCGGGTAGGGCAATCGCGCGTCGTCGATCCGTCCCTGCGCCACGGCGCCGCTCACGGCGTAAGTCCAGCGTTCCGGCTTGGCCGCGTCATACGCTAAACGGTATTCGGCGTTCACCTGCGCTCGCATCGAGGCCAGCGGCAACAACTTCTTCGCCAACATCCCCGGCAGCGCCTGGCAAAGCTCGGGACAGAATTCCATGCCGGCGATGCTGCCCTGCATGTGCCACGACCTGCCGTCGGCCGCGAATTTGCCTTGAAACGCGGTACTCCGCGTGAAGTCGGCCGCGAGTCGACCGTCGACGACGAAGTCGTAGCGCGATGGATCGCGCGCGTTCCGCTCCGGCTTGAACTTGAGATTCAAATCGCGCACCACCATCGTCCGCCCGACGCCGTTTTCCGGATCGGCCAGTTCGATCGTCGCATGTTCGAATTCGCCGGAAGGGGGCTGCCCGCCGAACTTCGGCAACGGCAACAACTGCGCTACGTTCCAGCGTCCCTGGGCATCCGGCGTGGCGCGAATGATCGGGCGGCGGATCACCAGGTGCTGAATCGCCAGGTCTTGCTGCACCAACCGGTCCAGCTCCGTGTTGCAGCGTACGAACAACTCGTCGACGTACAGCAATTCGCCCTGATCGTCCTCGGAATTCGGCAGCGCGATCGACAGGCCCCGGACTTCAATCCCCTCGCCCGGCAGCAACCGCGCCGCGTGGACGCGAACCTTGAGGTCGCGGTAGTGTTCGGCGAACTTGCGCTCGATCTGATAGCGAATTTCCTCGTCCACGCGTCCTTCGAGATACAACGCCCCGATCAGCCCGATCACCACGACCGGCACGACGACCCATTGGATGATGCGTCGCAGGAGCTTCATCGGGGGGCGGGGGGGAGGAAGTGATGAGTGCTGAGTGATGAGTGCTGAGTGGGGAACGCGGAAGTCGGAACTCGGAACTCGCAACGGAGGAGGATGTCGTTCGAGCAGTTTCCTCCTACGTTCCGAGTTCCGAATTCCGAGTTCCGCGCTGACTTACCTCGCTGAGGACCGCGGCTGCCAGCACGATCAGGCCGAACATCGCCGGTTCGCGGTAGCGGAGGGAGCTCACGAAGATCGTATGCAGCAAGGTGAAGTAAACGGCCGGCAGCACGCACAGGATGTACGGCCAGCCGCGCGGCAGGTAGCGAATCGCGCCGAAGATCGCGAGCGCCAGGATCGGACCATAGCTGAGCAGGATGGCGACGCGCAGCGGCCAACTGGAAAACGCGGGCTCGTTCGGCCAGACGTTCCACATCCGCAGAAACTTGACGCCCATCAAGCGGATCACGTCGCCGGGATGTTCCTTCGCCCAGGCGATCGACGCGTCCCGCAGGCGTCGATCGAGCCGCACCTCGAAGGGAATGTTTGCATCGCCCGAGGGCTGCGCGCGTTCTGCCGCGGCGAATTCCGGGACGAAGCTCATTTCGCTCGCGCCGGTCGCCTTGGGGTTCAAGCCGTCGTAGAGGCTCGCGCCGACTTGCAAGGACGTCGGCACAAACCGTCCGACCGCTTGCCGATTGCGCACCCACCAGGGAGACATCACCAGCACGACGCCCAGCAGCATCGCCGCAGCCAGTTCCAGCCGCGGACGCCACGGTCCGCCACGGAACATCCCGAGCGCCAAGGCAAACGGCGCGTACAGCAGCCAACTGGGGCGCATCAATGTCGCCAGCCCCGCCAACACGCCGGCTGCGCAGGCCGCCCCCCAGCGTCCGCCGGTCGTCCCGGCACGTTCCGCCCGGGTCCAAAGGACGAGGTTCGCCACCATCAACGGGCAGAACGGCGCCTCGCTGAGGATAAACGTCGAGGTGGAAATCGCGCCGGGATAGATCGCCGCCAATCCGGCGGCCATCATCGCGGTTCGATCGTCGAAGAGCATCCTTGCCCAACACCAGACTCCTCCTACCGCCAGCAATCCCAGCCAGGCGGCTTCCACGCGGGCGGCCCAAATTCCTTCCGGACCTGCCCCAAACATGCGAATCGGCGCGCTCAGCACGACCGGATAGCCCGGTGTGCGGAACACCTTATCGTCACCAAACGCGTACGGCTCGCCCTCGGCGACGCGTTGCCCCAAGGCCCAATAACTTTCCGAGTCGGCGAAGCCAAACAGCCGCTCGCCCAGCCGGTGCTGCCACCAGCCGGCCGCCGCCAGTCGCACGACGAACGCCAGCAGCAGGATGGCGGCCAAGGCCCACATTCGGCGGCGGCGATCGGCAATGCTATCGGCAGGCAGCAATGTGCCGGTCTCCGGACGCCAGGCGGCCTCATTCCGGCCGGGCGGCATCGTATGTCGCATGGTTCGCCTGGGTCAAGGCTGCCTGCGGAGCGGCTGAAAGCGGGGCGAATTGGAAAAGTTAGCGGAGTTTGTCGAGTTAACTGTGCGAAGACGAGGGAATCGAGGAAAAACCGGCAAATGAGGATGAGGAGATTATTTACTCCCCGTGTGGGGCTAGTATACTCGTTCCCAAAAGCCGCGACCGCCCAGGCCGCGCGCCCCACCCAGCTCGCATTCGCAAGCGTCCCCCAGGCGGAGAATCCGGTACATGAACCAACAGCGGCTCTTTCTCGGGTGTTTTGTCGCCATTGTCGCGACGGCCTTCGGCTTCGCCGTCCGGTCCAACATTCAATCGGTGTGGGCGGCCGAATTCCAACTGACGAACGAGCAGGTCGGTTACCTGGGAGGCGTGGGCCTGTATCCCTTCGCCATCTCGATCATTCTCTTGAGCCTGGTCATCGACAAGATCGGCTACAACCGGGCGATGTTCTTCGCGTTCTTCGCGCATCTCACCTCGGCGGTGCTCACACTGATGGCGACCAGTTTCGAGATGCTGTACTTCGCCACGTTCCTCTACGCCCTGGCGAACGGGGCCGTGGAAGCGGTCGTCAACCCGGTCGTCGCCACGATCTATGACAAAAACAAGACGCACTGGTTGAATATTCTCCATGCCGGCTGGCCGGGCGGGTTGGTGGTCGGCGGATTGCTCTCGATCGGCATTGCACGTATGTGGCCCGAGGCAAGCTGGAAAATGCAGATGGCGATCGTGTTTTTGCCGACGATCCTATACGGCCTTTTGCTGTTCGGTCAGAAGTGGCCGGTGCAGGAGCGCGTCGCGGCAGGCGTGAGCTATTTCGACATGCTCAAGGAATTCGGCTGGGGCAGCGCGTATATCTGCTCGTTCCTGTTGATCGCCGGCATTAATCAAATCTTGCTCGTCGCGGGCATCCCCAATATGGAACTCTGGATGACGGCGTTGGCCGCGCTCGTTCCGACTGTAATTTTCGGAATCTACGTCCAATCGTTCGGTCGCCCGATGTTCGTGCTGCTGTTGTTGGTCATGATGCTGCTGGCCACGACGGAACTCGGCACCGACGGCTGGATGCCCACGATCATCGGAGCCATTCTGAAGAACGCCGAACACGGCGCGCTGTTCCTGGTTTACACGTCGTTCATCATGTTCGTGCTGCGGTTCTTTGCCGGGCCGATCGTGCATCGCATCTCGCCGCTCGGTTTGCTGGCTCTGTGCGCGGCCATCGCGGCCATTGGCTTGACCTGGCTCTCCTTCGCGGGCACTGCCGCCTTGACGTTGTTCATCGCCGCGACGTTCTATGCCTTTGGTAAAACCTTCTTCTGGCCCACGACCTTGGGCGTGATTTCCGAGCAGTTCCCCAAAGGCGGTGCGTTGATGTTGAACGCCATCGCTGGCGTAGGCATGATCGCGGTCGGCACGCTGGGCGGACCCGGCATCGGCTTCGTGCAAGACCAGGACGCGGCGGCCATCGTCAAGCAGGAAGACGCCACGCTCGCGACCAAGGTCATCTCCGACAAGAAGGGCTTGTTCGGCGATCACCAGGCCATCGACCAGGTGAAAGTCGACGCCTTGCCGGCCGAGGAAAAGGCGAAAGTCACCGCCATCGACGCCCGTTCCAAGCAAGGCACGCTGCGCAAGATCGCCACGCTGCCAGCGATCATGTGCCTCATCTACATCGGCCTGATCGTCTACTTCCAATCGCGCGGCGGGTACACGGCCCAGGTGCTAACGGGGCACGCCGCCGAGGACGAGAAGTTCACCGGTGGGTTACGAGCGCCGATGGAAGGGTAGTTGCTCACGACGTCCGTCTGTAGCCGAGGTCTGTGACCTCGGTGGAGTGGACGTGGCCACACGTGTGGGATGTGGTCACGTTCAGGATGTCGCGAACCGAACTCCGGCCGAGGTCACAGACCTCGGCTACAGAAGAGCGCGGGCCACTACGCGATCATTTTATCGCGTGATTCCAAGCGTTCGACGTGTCGTCGGCATTCCACGGTAATTGCGCGCCACAGCTCGCGCAGGTCGTCGCGCTGTCCGGCGGCGTGCGCGTAGGCCTTCAGGAAGCGCCAGCGATCGGCGCGTGAGATCAACGGGTGAATCTCCGCGCTGACGGCCAGCCGAGCCAGGTTGGCGGCGCGTTCTTCGAAGCTGATGTGGCGGCGCAGGCGCACGCCGTCGAGATCGAGGAGATACCAGCGGGCTTCTTCCTGCGACTCGGCCGCCGTAAGGTTGCAACCTTTCAAATCGCGATGCGCGACCTGATAGAAGTGCATTTTGCCGAGCAACGCGCCCAGCGATTCCGCGCCGTGGCGCAACGCCGCGCGTTGTTCATTTTCTGGTCGCTTCGCCAGGTCCCAAAGATACAAGTGAAGATTCCGCGCGCCAGCGATCCATTCCGTGGCTAAATACGATTCACCCCCAAGCACGGCTGGCCACGGCTCCAGCACACAGCGCGGCGTTGCCGTGGCGATTCCTCGCGCCAAGAGCGCATGCCCGCGTACCCAGTTGATCCGTGCGCGGCTGGGTCGAAACGGCGCAACGAATCGCTTCAGCCAACCTTTGGGACGGAAGCGCTTCAGCACGACGAAGTCATTCGAAGCGTCCGGTAAGTGCGTCTTCAATACGAGCCCGCCGAAGCTCAGCTTGAGCGCTTCAGCGCCCGGCTGGGCGATGAGTTGATGGGCTCGCATCAACCATTCGACCAGTCTATCTTTGCCATCTTCGACTAAGCCGAGTGCGACGCCCGCCGCACTGCGCACCACGGCGAACTGCCGGTTGTTCCGCAATGCACGGCGATCACGATCGCGCAGCACGCGCCCGATGCGGCGCATGCCGATTGATTGAATGTCTTTCGCGGCTGCACGCCGATCGACGAGCAGCCCGGGGCGCTGTTTCAAGTAAACATGCCAGAACCGCCGTAGATCGCGCTCGTTCGCCAGATGATGGAGTCCACAAAAGAGCATCGCCAGGTTACGGCGGGCGGCACGCCAACTCAACGCGGCGCGAAATCGCGCCTTGTCCAGATCGATGAGATGTAGTTCAGGTCGCGACTGCGATTCCGGCCAAACGACAAGAATATTGCCGGCGTGCAGGTCGTCGTGCTCCAGCCCCGCTTCGTGCGCCGCTGCACAAAGTTCGGCGAGCGCCTCGACGAGTGCGCGACGGCGCACTGTCCCAGCCGCGAACTCGTGGCGACGTTCTTCGATGAACGTATCTAACTGTGAAGCCTCAGATAGTGCCGCGGTGACCAGCAACTGTTCCTGGGACGAACCCTCGCTCGCACCCGTCGCATAGGCCAATGGCTGCACCGTTGCCACGCCTCGCCGCGTTGCTTCGAGCGCATGTAAATATTCGCGCCGCGAGGCCGCGCCGCGCAGCCGGTCGAGCCACGCCGAGAACCAGCGGGCTGTACGATGCTTGACGAACACCGAGCCATGCGGCAGGTCGACGCGATAGATCGCCCGGTGATCGCCGCGCTTAATCAGCGTTGGCGTGGAATTATCGAGCGCGGCTGCGTCGAAGCCAGATTGCCCGCGCCACCGCGCAGCCGCGCAGGCCCGCAGCAACTGCTGCGATTCGGCCTGGTTCGCATTCGTGGATTCGCTCAAGGACGCTCAATCAATACGAAATGTCGACACTAGCCCGACGCGCCAGCGAGGGGGAGAAAACGCCGAACCGGAGCAAGCGCTTACTCCACTATGACGTCTGCTCCCCCTCGCCGGCGCTACGGGCTACTATTGCTACGGAAAGCTGCCCAACGGCTGGCAAACGTGGTAACCTGCCTAGTCCCCCGAGGCAAGATCAGTTCCCAGTCGCGGCAGGTTGGGGGCGGACGCGAAATTGGCGGTGGCGGAGCATGATGGACGACGAATGGCTCGTGCTGGACGGTGCGGCGGGCGAGGGAGGCGGGCAGATTCTCCGCTCCGCGCTCGCCCTCTCGATGATCACCGGGCAATCCTTGCGGTTGGAAAATGTCCGTGCCGGGCGCAGCCGGCCGGGCCTGCAACGCCAGCACCTGGCCGCCGTCTTCGCGGCCGCGAAGGTCTCGAAGGCGATGCTCGACGGGGCCCACCTCGGCTCCACGGAACTGTGGTTCCAGCCCGGCCGCATCGTGCATGACGAGTTCGAATTCGATATCGGCTCGGCCGGCTCCGCGACCCTGGTTCTGCAAACCGTCCTGCCGGCGCTCTGGCTGGCCGACGGCGGCTCCTGGGTCCGTGTCATCGGCGGCACGCACAACGAATTCGCCCCGCCGTTCGAGTTCTTTTCCCAGTCCTTTCTGCCATTAGCCGCCCGACTGGGCGCGCACGCGGAAGCGACGCTCGTGCGTCCCGGCTACTATCCGGAAGGGGGCGGCGAGATCGAGCTCCGCGTCGAGCCGGTCGAGAAGTGGGAACGGCTCGATCTGTTGGAGCGCGGCGAACTGCGGCGCGTCTCGGCCACGGCGGTTGTCTCCCACTTGCCGGCTCACGTCGCGCAGCGCGAACTGCACGTGATCGGCCAACGGCTGCAGCTCAAGCCGGCGTTTCTCACCGCCCAGCGGCGCGATGAATCGGAAGGCCCCGGCAACTTCGTCTGTGTCGCGGTCGAAAGCGAGCACGTCACCGAGATCGCCACCGGCTTTGGCCGCAAAGGCCTCCCCGCCGAGGACGTCGCCGCTTACGCCGCCGCCGACGCCCGGCGCTATCTCGACACCACGGCCGCCGTCGGCCAACACCTGGCCGATCAACTGCTACTCCCCTTGGCCATCGGCGCCGGCGGCGCGTTCGTCACCTTGGAACCGACGTCCCACCTACGCACCAACATCAAAACGATTCAAGCGTTTCTACCTAGCGTGCGCATCGACGTCGTGCAGTTGGATGAATCGCGCTGGCTGGTGGATGTGGCGGTTTGACACCGCCGCGTGCGCGTTGGAAAAATCCTGCGAAACGGGAAGCCTGGAGATTAAGCGTGCGTTTTTCGACGCTTTTGCCGTAGATAGATTGCAAACTGGAAGCCGAGTATCAGCCAGACGGCAACGCTGAATGCATCCATTGAATACCAGCCGGCGCCAAGCAGTACTGCCATGACGGCAATGTTCCTAGGCGTCAGATCGTCTAAGAACCTGCGCGGCGGTTCGCCATTTGGCGGCCTGCATGATGCGCGTGGCGACATGTACGGGTTGTCGTCCATCCTCTGAGTCTAGCAGACGGCGGGCAGCCTTTCTCCCAGCGTCGTGGCCGATTGCGACGGCTTTGGTTCGCCCCTATCATGGCGGATTCAACCCACGCTGACCCCCGTTTCCTGAATTCGCAGCACGCACCATGTCACGCACCACCCGCGGCGAAACCTTTGCCGGCCTGTCCGTTGCCATTACGACCCCCTTCAAGAACGGCGAGGTCGATTACGCGGCGCTCAAGACGCAGATCGAGTTCCAGATCGCGGGCGGGACCACCTGCATTTGCCCCGCCGGGACGACCGGGGAATCTCCCACGCTGACCCACGAGGAGAACGATCGGGTCATCGCCGCATCGGTCGAGTACGCCGCGGGCCGGATCAAGGTCATGGCCGGCACGGGCTCCAACAGCACGGCCGAGGCCCTGCGGCTCACCAAGCAGGCCGAAAAGAACGGCGCCGATGCCGCGCTGGTTGTGGCCCCGTACTATAACAAGCCGACGCAGGAAGGCTTCTACCAGCATTACAAGGCACTCGCCGAAGCGGTCGGCTTGCCGATCTGCGTATACAACATTCCCGGCCGCACGGGCAAGAACATCGAACCGGAAACGATCGCGCGGATCGCCGAGTGCCAGAACGTGACGATGGTCAAGGAAGCCACGGGCTCGCTCGACCAGGCCTCGCAAGTCGCCGCGCTGACCGATCTCACCATTCTCAGCGGCGACGACAGCCTGACGCTGCCGATCCTGTCGATCGGTGGCCGCGGCGTGATCTCCGTCGTCGGCAATATTGTCCCGAAGGCCATGATCGCACTCTTGAACGCCTGGAACGCCGGCGACATCGCCACGGCCCAGGCCGCGCATCTCAAACTGTTCCCGCTCTGCCGCGACATGCTCGGTCTGGCGACGAACCCCATTCCGGTCAAGGCCGCGATGAAACTCCTGGGCCGCGACACCGGCGACCTGCGCCTGCCGATGACGGCCCTCGACGACGCCACGGAACAAAAGCTCCGCCAAACCCTGATCCGCTTCGGGTTGCTGTAAGCTGCTGCGCTGACTCGCTCGCAGGAGCCAGAAGCGTTAATGTCCATATAGAGCCAGAAGCGTGAGCGCCTGGAGCGCGCCCGCAGCCCCCCTCGATCTCGGGCGCGCTCCCGGCGCGCACGCGA
>JALHLM010000150.1 GCA_022844585.1 Pirellulales bacterium
CCGCCGAGTGCGTCAAGCGGCACGGCCCGGAAATGCTCGACGCCATGATCAGCCGCCGGTTGCTCGATCAAGCCTGCCGCCAAAAGAAGATTGCGATTACGCCGGCCGACGTCGATCAGGAAATCGCGCACGCCGCCACGCTGATGGGCAAAATCGACGCGCAAGGCCGGCCGGACATCAACGCCTGGCTCACGGAAGTGACCGAGAACAACAGCGTGCCGGTCGAGGTCTATAAGAACGACTCGGTCGTGCCGAGCGTGATGCTCAAGAAGCTCGTTGGCCAAGGGGTGGAAGTCACCGAAGCCGATCTGCAGAAGGGCTTCGACGCCAACTACGGCCCGCGCGTCCGCTGCCTGGCGATCGTGATGGATAACCAACGCCGCGCCCAGGAAGTCTGGGACAAGGCCCGTAAGAACCTGAACGAAAAGTTCTTCGGCGACCTGGCCGAACAGTATTCGACCGACGCATCGACGCGGGTGCTGCGTGGTGAAATCCCGCCGATCCAAAAGCATGGCGGCGAACCGCTGCTGGAGAAGGAGGCCTTCGCGCTCAACGACGCCGATCCCATGTCCGGGATCATCCAGGTCGGCGATCAGTTCGTGATTCTCTACTACCAGGGCCTCACGCAACCGAGCGTGCCGGACTTCGCCACGGTGCGCAACGACATCTACGCCGATCTGTACGAAAAGAAACTCCGCATCGCCATGGCCACGGAGTTCGATCGTCTCCAGGAAAACGCCCGCATTGTTAACGAATTGACCGGCGAAACCCACCTGCCAAAGCAAACGGCCAAGACGCAGGTCAAGAACCCGGCCGCGATTCAACAAACCGATTACGCCCCGGCGGCGAAGAAACCCGCACCTCCGAGAAGGTGATGGGAATTCGGTTTGAACCGCGGAGACGCAGAGGCGCGGAGGGGGAGGAACATAACCGCGAAATGCGCGAAACTACGCGAAAGAGAAAACGCTGGAAATGGTTTGGTCGAGTTAAATTCTTAGCCTAACCTTTTCGTGTGATTTCGCGTGTTTAGCGGTTTAACTCTCTGCGTCTCAGCGCCTCCGCGGTTCAATTGGCCGTGTCACCGATCAGTTCCCGGAACTCGTCTTCCGTGATTACCTTCACGCCGAGTTGTTCGGCTTTGGCGAGTTTGCTGCCGGCGTCGGCGCCGGCGACGACGTAGTCGGTTTTCTTGGAGACGCTCGACGACGCGCGGCCGCCGTGTTGGGCGATCAGGCGTTCGATCTCGTCGCGCGTGTAGTGGACCAACGTGCCGGTGACGACGAACGTCTTGCCGGCGAGCTTCTCCGATGTGCCCTCGGTCTGCTCCGTGGCTTCCATGCTGACACCCAGCGACGCCAGGTCGTCGATGGTGTGCTCGCCGTAGGGGCTATGCAAATATTCGTAGACACTGGCCGCGATCACGGGGCCAATTTCGTCGACGTTGCTGAGCGTCTCCACCGTCGCGGCGCGCAAGCGGTCGATCGTGCCGAATCGCATCGCCAGCAACGTCGAGACACGCGCGCCGACGTGCCGGATCGACAAGGCGTTCAACAGTCGCGCGAGGCCGCGCTCCTTGCTGGCGGCGATCTGTTCAATCAAGTTCTTCGAAGACTTCTCGCCCATCCGCTCCAAGTTGGAGAGCGCTTCCAGATCCAGCCGGAACAAGTCGCCGTACGATTTGACGCGTCCTTCGCGGACCAATTGGTCGATCAGCTTCTCGCCGAGCCCTTCGATATCCATCGCGTTGCGGCCGGCGAAGTAGCGCAAGCGTTCGCGCAATTGCGCTGGGCACCCCGGGTTCGGGCAGCGGATGTAAACGCCCCCTTCGTCTTTCACGACCGGCGTCGCGCACTCGGGACAGGCCGTGGGGAACGGAAACTCGCGCACGCTGTCGTCGCGGCGATGCAACTCGACGCGGACGATGTGCGGGATGATCTTGCCGGCCTTTTCCACGACCACGTAATCGCCGATCCGCACGTCCTTTCGCGCGATCTCGTCGGCGTTGTGCAGACTCGCGCGGCTGACGGTCGTGCCGGCCAACTCCACGGGTTCCAGGTAGGCCACCGGCGTGATCGCGCCGGTCTTGCCGACCTGCACCTGAATGCTTTCCAAACGCGTGACCGCCTCGTACTTCTCGAACTTGTACGCCACGACCCAACGCGGGGCCTTGCTCGTCGCGCCGAGCTTGGCGCGTTGATCAAAACGATTGACCTTCAGCACTAGCCCGTCGACTTCGAAATCCAATTCGTGCAGCCGCTCGATCAGTTGCTCGCAATGCGCGACGGCCGCGTCGAAATCCGGAAAGCACTCCGCATGCGGCGTGGCCGGAACGCCGTATTGCTCGATCTCGCGCAGGAAATCGATATGCGTTTGCGATTTCAGGCCCTCTGAGTAGCCCACGCCATGCGCCGCAAACCGCAGATGCCGCGTGGCCGCGATGCGCGGATCCAGCAGGCGAATCGCCCCGGCGGAGACGTTCCGTGTGTTCGCGTAGAGTTCTTCACCCGCTTCCTGGCGCAATTGGTTGATCCGCGCCAGTTCTTGGTTCGTCATGTAAACTTCGCCGCGGATTTCCAGCAGCGGCGGCACGTCTTCGCCATGCAGTCGCAGCGGCAGATCGCGCATCGTCCGCACATTGTGTGTGACGTCATCGCCGACTTGCCCGTTGCCCCGCGTCGCGCCGCGCGTGAGAAGGCCGTTTTCGTAGACCAGCGAGAGCGCCGCACCGTCGACCTTGAGCTCGACCACCCATTCGATCGTTTCGTCCGGCAACAGCTTGGCGATCCGTTTGCCATAGGCCCGAAGCTCGTCGAGATCGTAGGTGTTGTCGATCGACAGCATCGGCACGCGATGCGTCGCCGAATTCAGCCCGCTCATCGGCTGCTCGCTCACGCGTTGCGTGGGGCTGTCCGGCGTGACCAGGTCCGGGTGGTCCTGTTCGAGCCGCACCAACTTCTGATAGAGCCGGTCGTACTCCAGGTCGGAAAGTTCCGGGCGGTTGGCGACGTAGTACAACTGATCGTGCCGGCGAATCTCCGCCCGCAGCCGCTCTGCCTCGTTTTTTGCGTTCGACATAGAACCCTGCTCCGGCCATGCACGTAGACCGTTACATTAACCCGAAGTTTCGGCGCGTGGGAGAGCGTTGGCCGCAGGCGCGATCGACGGTAGGTCGCTGACAGGCTATTCTGGGCCGACATTTCACGAACTTACGGACGACTTGGCATGTGGTTCCCCACGACGCTGTTGTTTCTGAGCCTGCTGACGCTGTGCATCTGGGGGCGTCATGAGCGCGGCATGGCCTGGTGGCGGGTCGCGTTCGTGGTCTGCCTGGTGGCCCTGGTCGGCGTGGTCTGGTGGTTTCCGGCGCCGATCATTCTGCAAAAGCTCGTGAACCGGATCGTGATGCCGTGCGGCGTGATCTGGCTCGGCATTCTGTTCGTAATCGCGTACGCCATGCGACAGAATCAGTTCCGCACCGCCGCGGCCCTGGGGGCGGTGCAATTATTGTTCACCTTGCTGGGGAACGATTACCTGGCCCACCGCCTGGCGGGCCGCATTGAAGCGCCGTTCGCGGCCATCCTGCCGTTGGCAACCGGCCACTACGACGCCATCTTCGTCCTCGGCGGCAGCACCGGCACCACGCCGGCCGGCGCCGCGCAACTCGGCTGGTCCGGCGATCGCGTGATGCTGGCGGCCCGGATGTTCCACGAAGGCCAGGTCGACTACCTGATCACGACGGGAGAACGCATCGAAGGGCTCCACACCGTCGGCCGCGATCCATCGCAGGAAACGTCCGAGATCTGGAAGACGCTCGGCATCCCGGAAGAAAAGATCCTGCTGCTCGACGGCCGCAACACGCGTGAGGAAATGCAGGGGATCAAGAAGTTGATGCAAGAGCATCAATGGAAGCGGCTCGGCGTGATCACCTCCGCGCAACACATGCCGCGTGCGGTCCGGCTGGGAGACGAGTACGACGTCAAACTTGAACCGCTCCCGGCCAACTTTGAAGGGGGCGAAACGCCCTGGACGGAACTTAGCTTGATCCCGGATTCCGCGTCGATGTATACGAATCACAAGTCGCTGAAAGAGCTGCTAGCGAATCTTGTCGGGGCGTAAGGTAAGCTCTGCGATCGCGACACTAGCCCGACGCGCAAGCGAGGGAGAGTAGACGTCGAATACCAAACGGCGATTACTCCCCCTCGCTTGCGCGTCGGGCTAGTGACGGCGCGGCTAGCATCGCCCACTTACACCAGCATTGCGCGGCGGTAGGAGCCCATCAAACGCTCGGTGCGTTCGAAGTCTTCCGACTCATGTTCGTCCGGCATCGCTTCCGAAACGTCGCGTTTCAGCATCCGCTTGCGGCCCAATGCTTGGACCAAGGCCGCGCCGACCTCGCTCGTTGCGTCGGTGGTGACCATGACGCTGGGGGACTCGTCTTGTTCATTCTCTATTGCGCCGGTGCTGGTCGTCGCCACGACGGTCGTGCCAGCGTCTTGCGCTTCGAGCGTCGCCGGGCCTGCTTTCGCGCCGGTGAAGATCATCGCATCCGCCGCGTGACAAACTCGCGCGAGGTCGTCGCCAATGTCGTACATCCGTAGCCGCGGCGCGAGGCCGGAGCAAAGCAACGCTGTCCGCACTTCCGCCCGTTGCACGTCGGGGCCGATGCCGAGCGTGTACATGGGTCCAAGACGCCCTTGGGCGTAACGTACCGCGTCGGCCATTCGCCGCGCGCCGTCCGCGTCCGTGCCGTCGAGGTAGATCCCCACGACGCTCGCGTTCTCGGGAATCACCAGTTGCTCGCGCAGACGCGTCCCGTCGGCATCGTCGATGGGCATCGCAATTTCTTCGTCCGGTTCCGGAATCACGTCGATTTGATTCATCCGGCAGCCGAGTTGGCAAAGCTGCCGCGCCAGGTGGGCGTTCGCGGCGATCACACGATCGAAGCCTGGCAGCAATTTATGATCGATTTCACGGCTCAGCCGCTCGCCCCAGGTATGTACTTCCGGCTCGAAGGCGTTGGCCACCATGCGGAACCGAAACCGTGGCTGCAGCAACAGCGCCCAGGCGCGGCTCTCACGATCGTAGGTATGCACGATGTCGATCGACAACCGGCGAATGAGTCGACCCAGGCGGAACCAGAGCGTCGGATCGCAGGGTCCGATGCGGCGAACGTCGTAGCAATCGACGTTCATCTCCGCCGCGGTCTCCAGAATGGACGCGCATTTCCCTTTGCCGGAAATCATCGCCACGGAACCGCGGAACTCCCGCGCGCCGTCGTGGTTTTCCAACCCACGGCAGGTGTGCAGGATGCGCTCACCGTGAGCGCCGCCGGCGCCGCTCATCGACGCCAAGTGCAAGACATGAATCGTGGTGGGTCTCATCGCGTCGGTTTCCCGTGCGTCGAGCGCCACGCGCAGCGGCCCAGCACCCGCTGGGGGCGGCCGTGGCTCAGGAAACCCTAGGTCAAGGTTTCGCCGCCTGCGCCGGCTGCGGGCGATGTCCCCGCTGGCGCGATTGTCCAGCCTGTGCCGGAAAATCCGTCTGGCAAGTCCGCTTAGGCCACCAACTTGCACCAACTTGCCTGCGCCCTTGCCGCCGCCCTTTTCAGCCATATGGTTGCTATTGGGAAGCAACCGCGCGCAGGACGAGACAAAATGGCCACCGCATTCGCAACGACTACTTGGACGGGGCGCCACTATATCGACGGCGCCTGGCACGACGCCTCGGGTGCGACGTTCGAGAACCGCAACCCGGCGAGGACCTCGGAACTGCTTGGCGTCTATCCGCGCGGCGATCGCTCGACGGTCGCGGCGGCCGTTGGCGCTGCCCGTGAAGCGTTCATCCCCTGGCGACGCACGAGCCGCATCCGCCGTGGCGAGTATTTCGATCGCCTGGCGCGCTTGATTCAACGCGATACCGACGCGTTGGCCGCGGTGCTGGCGCGGGAGAGCGGCAAGATTCTCAACGAAGCCCGGGCCGAAGTGATCGAAGGGCTGCACATGGTGCAGTACGTCTGCGGCACGGCGCGGCAGCCCTACGGAACGGTCATCGCCTCGGAAATCGCGGACAAGGACCTCTACGAGCGGCGCAAACCGCGCGGCGTCGTGGCGGTCGTCACGCCGTGGAATTTCCCGTTCGCGGTCCCGCTCTGGATGCTGGGACCGAGTTTGTTGGAAGGCAACACGGTCGTCTTCAAGCCGTCGGAGGAAACTCCCGAGATTGGTCAACGCTTGATGGAGCTGTTCATCGAAGCGGGCTTCCCAGCGGGGACGATCAACCTAGTGCATGGCCACGGCGAGGAAGTCGGCGAACCGCTTGCGCGTCACGCGGAAGTCGACGTCGTGGCCTTCACCGGCAGTTATCACGTCGGGTCGATGATCCGCCGCTGGGCCGCCGAGGCCGACCACAAAACCTGCGCCTGCGAGATGGGTTCGAAGAGCGCCGTGATTGTTTGCGATGACGCGCGGCTCGACCTGGCCTGCGACGCCGTGACGCTGAGCGCCTTCAAGACCAGCGGACAGCGTTGCGTCTCCGCCGGCCGCGCGATTGTCCATCGCAAATTGCTGGCGCCGTTTATCGATGGTTTGCTGTCGCGCGTGAGCTCGCTGCGGTTCGGCGATCCGTTCGATCCCGCCAGTTTTGCCGGTCCGCTGGTGAACCTCGGCGGCGTAGAAAAGGTCGAAGCGTACAACCAACTCGCCAAAGACGAGGGAGCGAAGATCCTGCTCGACGGCGGCCGCGCGAAAGACGCCAACCGCGCCGACGGCTATTTCATGACGCCGTTCGTCTACCAGCAGGAACACCGTCCGGACGCCCGCACGCTGCGTGAAGAGGTGTTCGGCCCGCACCTGGCGGTGATTCCCTTCGACGACGAGGAACAAGCGATCCGCATTTACAACGACACGCCGTACGGACTGTCGATGGCGGTGATCACCGAAGATTATCGACGCTGGCGGATCTTCCGCGACGAATGCGACTACGGCATGGGATATGTGAACCTGCCCTGCATCGGCGCGGAAGTGCATCTGCCATTCGGCGGCGTAAAACGCAGCGGCAACGGCCAACCCTCCGCCGCGGCCCTCGTCGACGCCGTCACCCACCGCACGGCATTTACCGTCAACCACGCGACGAACATTGTCATGGCGCAGGGGATGAGCGCCGACGTGAGAAAATAATGCACCACGGAGTCACGGAGACACGGAGTGGGCGAATTCATTTTGAACCGCAGAGGCGCTGAGACGCAGAGGGAGGAGAGATGGAGGGAGGCGAGAGTTGGTTGAGAGGCGGCGAATGACAGATAGCAAAATCCGAATGCCGAATAGCTGATTGGCAGTTCAGCAGCGCGCAAGAACTCATTCAATCATTCGAAATTCAAATTTGATTCGTCATTCCGATTTAGAACTTCGACCTTCCCCCTCTGCGTCTCAGCGCCTCTGCGGTTCAAAATTGGTCTCCGCTCCGTGTCTCCGTGACTCCGTGGTGAATCCGCCGCCAGAACCTAGCCGAGGAAGCCATGTCGTTAATCGAAACAATCCTGGCCCCGCGGCTCATTACGTCCCTGCCTGGTCCTCGGGCGGCGGCTTGGATTGCGCGGGATGATCAGGTGTTGTCGCCTTCGTATACGCGCGATTACCCGCTGGTGATGGCCCGCGGCGCCGGCTGCACCGTGGAGGACGTCGATGGGAACGTCTTCCTCGATTTCACCGCCGGCATCGCCGTGACCGCCACCGGGCATTCCCACCCGGAGGTCGTGGCCGCGATCACCGATCAGGCGCAGCGGTTCCTGCACATGTCAGGAACCGACTTTTATTACGGCCCCGAGATCGAACTCGCGGAACGGCTCGCGAACCTTGCGCCCGGCGATGCGCCGAAGCGCGTGTTCTTCACAAACAGCGGCGCGGAAAGCGTCGAGGCGGCGCTTAAGCTGGCGCGTTATCACACCGGAAGGGAACGCGTGATTTCCTTCTATGGCGCGTTCCATGGGCGTACTTATGGCGCATTGTCGCTCGGCGGATCGAAGTCGATCCATCAACGCGGTTTCGGTCCCTCCTTGGCGGGCGTGCATCGCGTGCGGTTCGATTGCACGCGCGACGAACTGGAAGAGCTGTTCCTGACCGTCGCGCCGCCGGATGAAGTAGCGGCGATCTTTGTGGAACCGATCCAAGGCGAAGGGGGTTACCGCGTTCCTTCGCCAAACTTCTTGCCGATGTTGCGACAGGTTTGCGACGAGCATGGCATCCTGCTGGTGGCCGACGAAGTGCAGTGCGGCATGGGACGCACTGGAAAAATGTTCGCCAGCGAGCATTTCGGCGTCGCGCCGGATTTGATCTGCCTGGCGAAGGGGATCGCCTCCGGCATGCCGCTCGGCGCACTCGTCGCCCGAGCCGATGTGATGGATTGGCCGCCCGGCAGCCACGCTTCGACGTTCGGCGGCAATCCGGTGAGTTGCCGCGCAGCGCTGGCGACGCTCAACCTGCTAGAACGCGAATACATGCAAAACGCGGTCGAACGCGGGGAGCAGCTTCGCGCCGGCCTGGAGCAATTGATCGCGGACGGCGCGCCTCTGGCCGCGGTGCGTGGGCTCGGTTTGATGACGGCCGTGGACGTCGTCGGCCCGCATGGGCCCGATCCGCATCGCCGGCACGAACTGGTGATGGCGGCTTTCCACGCGGGTCTTTTACTTTTGGGTTGCGGCCGCACCGGCATCCGATTTTGTCCAGCGTTGTGCGCCACCGCGGACCAGATCGAAACGGCCGTGGATATCTTCGGTCGTGTCGCCAATGAGGCGGCGCAAGCGTAATTCCGCGGCGGTTGCTACCGCGATTTTTGCAGTTCGCGGATATTTCGAGCAACTTGTCCTGATACGCCTCGATAATCTCTATGCGGGGCGCGATGGCGGACCTTTTTTCCGCTGCCCGAGGACGATCGTCTCATCGCGCCTGCCGCTTCTTTTTCCCTTTGACGGATTTCAGCGGAGAGGCTCCGTAACATGGTTCTTCAATCGAAGTGGTTTACCCATCCCCGTTTTCAGGATGTGGCCAGCGGCCGGGCGTTGATCAAGTTTGGCGAACGCGGCGATGCCGTGAAAACATTGCAAAGCGCGCTCCTGCAGCTAGGGCACGCCATGCCAATCTCGACCCATAAATACGGGTCGCCGGACGGCATTTTTGGCGACGAGACCGATCGCTGCGTGAAAGATTTTCAGCGCAAAGCGCTGCCGCAATACGCGCCGGACGGCAAGGTCGGCCAGCTGACGCTGGGGCAGCTGGATTCGAAGTTGATCACGGCCAGTCCGCCGAAAGGCAGCGAACTGGTTTGGGGCGAGGCCCCTCCGGGAGTGCCGGGCAAGCCGAAGGAAGTGGATCTGGGCACTGTGATTGGTTTTTCCCAAGCGGTGCGACAGGATTTCGAGATGGGCTGCTGGGCGGCGTGCCTGTCGTTTTGGGGCAGGCTTTGTGGTGGCGGCCGTCCGCAATTGACCTCCGGGAAAGTCTTCGCCCTTTACAGCCATCTGGCCTCCATGGATGGCCCGCTCACCGGCGGCATGCCGACCGGCGCCTTGGCGGCGATCATGCGTGATCAGGCCACGCCGGAAAACGTCTGCGAACCCGGCGACCTGACGCACAAGTGGAACGGCCTCGTCATTGAGAGCTATTCCCCTTCCAACCTCACGTATGAGTGGTTGAAGCACAACGCCGGAGGTCCGCGGAAGGCCCTGTACTTTGGCTACCACATCGGCGGAGCTTCGCACATCAACGTGATCGGCCACTACGAAATCAACGGCTCCCCGTACGTCTGGGCGATGGAGCCGTGGGACGGCCGCTTCAAACTGCGCGACATCGAGTACTACCAATCCGCCGTACGTGGCTTCTTCGCCTACGCCCGGTAGCTTGGCCGTTCCCACGTCAACTGCGGTGCGCTGCGCCGCCGGCGATTGCCCGGCGGCGCATTGGCTTGCCTTCGAAAAAACTGCATTGCCATGGGGCGCTCGCGGCGCGGTATAATGGCTATGTGGCCAAGTTGAAGCGGTATCACGTGCATGGCCGCCAGCGGTTCATCAAGGGCTGCGATTTCGAACTATCTGGAATTGCATATAAGTGAAAATGCGATGAACCTCACTTTACGTCTTTCACCCGAACTGGAAGCGAAACTCAAAGAGTTCGCCTCGCGCGAGGGCAAAGATCCCGAGGCGTTCGCCATGGAAACGTTGTCGGATCGCTTGGCGCCATCCGATGGAACTCCAAACAAGAGATCCATCGAGTCTTGGCTGGCAAAAGTCGAAGCGCTCGCCGCTAGGATGCCCGCCGGAAATCCGCATGCGGAGTTTGATCGCGAAAGTATCTACGATGATCGCGGCGAATGAGAATTCTCGTTGATACCAGCATTCTGGGGCGGCTCTGCCAACCGGATCATATGCATCACGGGCCGGCGCTCTCGGCGACTCGTATTCTGGGACAGAATGGATTTGAGCTCCGCCTTGTGCCACAAGTGATCTACGAATTCTGGGTCGTTGGAACGAGGCCTGTCTCGGGAAATGGGCTAGGGCTGGAAGTCGCCGATGTGCGTTCCCGCATTGACGATTTCTTGGATGTTTTCCCGCTGCTTCGCGACGAGCGTGGGATCTTCGAACCGTGGCTGACACTTGTTGATCAAGTCGCATGCCGGGGTAGACTGGCTCACGACGCTCGCCTTGTCGCCGCGATGATGCGGCATGGACTCACTCACATACTGACGTTCAATGCCGCCGATTTTGAGCGCCTCGGGAGCCTCGGGGTATTGAGTCCGCTGCAGTTACCACCAACGCTTCTCGAAACAACCTGACCGATCATCGGCGGTGCAATGGATCGCTACCCATCCCGGCTTAAGCGTCTCCGCTCCCTGATGCGCAAGGCAGGGCTGCCGTCGCTGCTGGTTTCGCATACCAGCAATGTGACCTATCTCACCGGTTTCACGGGCGATAGCTCGTATCTGTGGGTCGGCCCGAGTGAGGAAATCCTGATCAGCGACGGGCGCTACACCACGCAGCTCGAAGAGGAATGTCCCGGGCTGCGCGTGCATCTGCGCAAGGTCGGCGAGCGGATGTCCTCGGCGGCCGCTGCCGCGCTAGCAGCCTCCCAGCCGACGACCGTCGGTATCGAGGCGGGCACGATGACGGTGGCGGTCCGGGATGAACTGGCCGAGAAACTTCCCAAGACAGCGCTGCCCGCCGCCGAGGATCTGGTCGAACGGCTGCGGCAGATCAAGGATAAGGACGAAATCGCCGCCATTCGGGTTGCCGTGGAGCAGGCCGAACGGGCGTTTCGCTTCGTTTCGGCGGGGGTGCGCGGCGACGCGACCGAAAAGCAGATCGCCGATCAGTTCGAGGCGGCGCTCCGCCACTTCGGCGCGACCGGCTCTTGTTTCCCGCCGATAATTGCTGCCGGCGCTCGGTCGGCCTTGCCGCACGCTCGGGCCAGCGAGGCTTCGATTGCCGGCGCGGAGTTCGTATTGATCGACTGGGGCGCACGGAACGGGCTGTACGTCAGCGACTTGACGCGTCTCTGGGTGACAGCTAAAATTTCGCCGAAACTTGAACGCGTGTATAGGGTTGTGTTCGAAGCGAACC
>JALHLM010000151.1:0-4716 GCA_022844585.1 Pirellulales bacterium
CAGCCGTCTGACGACCTATTGGACGGCATTATCTGCGAATACCTCGAAGCCGTGGAACGCGGCGAACCGGTCTCCCAGGACGCCTTTCTGGCGAAACATCCCCAATTTGCGCCCCAGCTCCGGGAGTTTTTTAGTGACTGGGCAGGCATTCCGGATTCCGACGCCGGAGCGACCAGCGCCGGCGATGGCGAAGGGAGCGCGTCGACGCCCGTCGCCCTGCCGGCCGACTTGGAGGATTTCGAGCTCGTCAAGGAAATCGGCCGGGGCGGGATGGGACTGGTGTTCGAGGCCCGGCAGAAATCGCTGCGGCGAAGCGTTGCCATCAAGGCGATGTCGATCGGTAAGACCTCGGCGCGGCACGGCCGCCTCGGCGCCAAGGCGGCCGACCGCAACACTCAGGAACTGCGCGGCCGCTTCCTGCGCGAAGCGGAGGTAACGGGCGGCTTACAGCACCCGGGCATCGTGCCGGTGTACGCGGTGGGCGCCGCCGAGGACGGCCAGCCGTTTTACGCGATGCGGTTGATCGAAGGCGAAAGCCTGCACGATGCGATCGAGACCTTTCACGCGGCGCTCGCTTCGGAGGAAGATTTCACGCGCACCCGTGCCTTGGAGTTCCGCAAGCTGTTGCGGCGGTTGATCGATGTTTGCAACGCCATCGACTACGCCCACAGCCAGCAGGTGATCCATCGCGACATCAAGCCGCGCAACGTGATGCTGGGGCGGTTCGGCGAAACGCTCGTCGTCGACTGGGGGCTCGCCAAGCTCGCCACCGCGAAGTCCGCGAGCACCGGCGACACGCTCCCGTTGATCCCGCTCGATCAATACACCGGCACGCATCACGGCAGCGCCGTCGGCACGCCGGCGTTTATGAGCCCCGAACAGGCCGCTGGCGAGCTAGATCGACTCGGTCCCGCGAGCGACGTTTATAGTCTTGGCGCGACGCTCTATTGTTTGTTGACAGGCCAGCCCGCGTTCGCCGGCAAGGACTTGCTCGGCATCTTCGAGATGATCAAACGCGGCGAATTCCCACGGCCGCGCGCCGTGCGCGCCGCGGTTCCGCCGGCGCTCGAGGCGATCTGCCTGAAAGCCATGTCGCTGGAACGATCGAGCCGGTATCGCTCGGCCGTCGAACTGGCCGACGACTTGGACCGCTGGTTGGCGGACGAGCCGGTGTCGGCCTATCAAGAGCCATGGCTCGAACGCTGCGCCCGTTGGGGGCGACGGCACCGCACATGGATTCGCGCCGGCATTGCGACGCTGACCCTGTTGGCGATCGGCGGCAGCGTCGCGGCATGGTTGATCAATCAATCGCGCGCGAAAGCGGAACTGCGCCGCGGGCAGGCTGTAACACGCTTGGCCCAGGCGCAGGAAGCGACCGACCGTTGGGTGACCGGCTTGAGCGCGTGGATCGAAATGTATCCCGACATGCAGGAGCAGCGTCGCAAGTGGCTGGAGGAGGCGGCGGAGTTTTACGACGACTTCGCCGAGCAAGCCAATGACGATCCCGCGCTGGAACTGGAACGCGGCCGCACCAAGCTGCGGTTGGGCGACGTGCGGCGCATGCTCGACCAACAGCCGGAGGCGGAAGAGGCCTATCGCACCGCGCGTGACCTGCTCGATTCGCTGACCCTCGACTCCCCGGAATTGCGACTGGAACGCGTCAATAGCCGCATCAAGCTGGCGATGACGCTGGCGGAAACCAATCAACGCAAGGAAGCCGACAAGCTCTACGGCGAAGCCATTGCGATCGCCGAGCAATTATTGACTGCGCAACCCGAGCGATTCGAATTCCGCCAGGCCTGGCTTTCCGCCACGATGGATCGCGCGCTCCTGTGGGCCGCGGAAGGACGGTTGGAAGAGGCGGAGCGATTGGCGAATGAAGCGACAACCAAGCTCTCCGCGTGGCGAGACTCGCAGACGACGGATGCCCGCTACGAAAGTCTGCGCGCGAAATGCCTCACCGCGGCGGCCGAAATCTCCACGGCGCGCGGGAAGTACCTCGAAGCTTCCACCATGCTCGGCGACGCGGCGAAGATCTTGGCTTGGCTGAGTGACGGGGATCCTGGTCACGCCGGCTACCGCATCGATCGCGCCTCAGTCCTGGTACTTCAGGCCATTGCCGCACGAGCGCTCGGGGATAGTGACCTCGAGCTTCAAGCGTATGACTTCGCTCTCGAGGAATATCGATACCTCGCCAAAAACTTTCAAGAAGTGACCGCATACCGACAGAACCTGGCGCTCACGAAGACGGATCTCGCCCAGGTGCAGTTGCAACTCGGCAACACGGCCGCCGCGAAGCAACTCGCCGAGGAAGCGATTAAAGACTTCACCGACTTGTCGGATCAATCCGATTTGCGGCATTACCGAGAATCGCTGGCCGCCGCCACGGACGTGCTCGGACAGGTCTTGCTGGACTTGGATGACCTGTCCGCCGCGCAGATTCATTTCCTGGGCACGAGAAAGTTGCTTGGAGAACTGATGGCGGAGTCGTCGGATCAATTGGCGTACTTGCATCGCCTCGCGGTCGTGAGCAGCCACCTGGCTCAGTCCTCGCACCAACCGGGCGAACAGGAAAGGCAATACTACGAGGAGTCGCGTCGACTCTTCGCGGAGCTGCTCTTGGATCCGGGCGTAACGCCCGCTTACCTCCAGTCAGCGGCGCTGATGGAATACCGCTGCGGTAGCCTGTTCTTCGCGGCCGGCGATCAAGAGCGTGGACGCACCGCATTGACGGCGGCCAAGAATCATTTCGAAGCGCTCGTTTCCACGCCGTCGCCTGCGGCGGAATACCTGGATCAATACGCCACGTTCTTAGTGGAATGCCCGGCAACGGAACTTCGCGATAAGGAAATGGCGGCGCGGTGGTCGCGACAGGCGGTTGAGGCCGCGCAGCGCAATTATGAATTCGCCATCACCGAGGCGGCCGCGTGGTATCGACTAGAAATGTTCGCGGAATGCCAGTCGGCCTTGGGTAAGTTACCGAACGACCGCCGCACCGCCCGAGCGAGGTTCTGGCTCGCCATGGCGTTGGCCAAACAGGGCGATTTACCTGCCGCGCAAGAACAACTGCGACAAGGGCAAGTCTGGATGCAGGAACATCGCCCCGGCAATCAGGAACTACGCCAACTCCGCGCGGAGGCCGAACTGGTCGTCGCCGCGCCATGACGGAATGCCTAGCTCCGCACGCGGCAGTTCGGCAGCGCGCGCTTTACCTTCGCGACGCCGGCCTTCGTGACCTGCGTGTTGATCAGCGACAGTTCCTTGAGCGTCTTGATCTGCTCGATTTGCGCGAGCCCGGCGTCCGTGATCTTGGTGTCGGTCAGAATGAGCTGCTCGAGCGCCGTAAGTTTCGTAAGCTGCGCCATGCCGGCGTCCGTCACGTCGCTGGCCCAGATATCGAGCGACTTGAGCTGCGGAAAACTCTGGAAGCGGACCAACTCCGCGTCCGTAACGCGCGGGTTGCGATCGCCGGGGTAAATGTCCCACGCGACGCCGACGACGCTCAGGTCGCCGGACGGCAGTCCGGTCTCGGCGGAGATCGTCGACGTCTTCCCGCCGACTTCGACCTGCAATTGCCCGCCGTGATCCAGAACCCAACGCGCGGCGATGCGCTCGGGATCGGTCTCCGCGCCGCAACCGGCAGTGAGCAATGTCAGGCCGACAGCCAAAATCGCCAGTAAGAAAATTCTCGACATACGTTGTGCATGAACCAGGGAAAGCGTCGTCGATCTTCGTTCTGAGCAAGGCGTGGGTGCCTGGGGCTGGGGCAAGAGAACCAAGTTCTCAAGTCGAAAAAGCTGGGGCATCGCGTCGACTTGTTGACCAGTCCAACGAAGCCCCAGCATGCTGAGACATGGAGGCCGCGATACTGATGCCCCTGCCCCAGGCACCCATCGTCTTTGCTCGCTTCGTCAACTACTGCGGTGCATCGCCGGTCGGCAGGTCCGAATCGGCGGGGGTGGCCCAGTAGTACCATTGCTCGTCGGTGATGGCGCTCGTCAGCGAGCGGACGCCGCCGTCGGCCATGCAGACGTTGATCGCCTCGGAAGCAATGCTCTGTGCCTTGAGCGGATGCACGTTATCCACCGGCGGGCTGAACTCCGGCTTCTTGTGGCACTTGCATTGCCAGGTCTGATTGGCGTTCCAAGCCACGGCGCCGTTGAAATTCACGAAGCCGGTCCGGGCCCAGTAACCGCTCACATACTTGTGGTCCGACGGCAACAACACTGGCAACATCGAGTCCAGCCAGAAGCGGCCTTGGAAGCTCATCGAGTCCGGCGCCACGCCGTAGCCCCAGAGCGCGCCGCCGACGGCCGGAACGCCGGTCGGCCGGCTGGAACGCGCGTATTTCTCGGCGAATAGAATCGTGTTGGAGGTGCCGTCCTTGATCTGCGCGGAGAGCTTCACGCCCTTGTCGGCGAACACCTGGTAGTTGCCGCCGTAGCTGCTCAACCCCCAGGCGTTCCCTTCCGTCGCCCAAGCCGGCACCTGTGTATCGAGCTTGTACAAGCCATCGGCGTAGGTAACGTCGCCGGGATGGGCAAGCGTTGGAATCGCCTGGCTGCGGGCCTTATCCGGGCCGAGCTTGTGGAGCGCCGCTTGCTCGAAGAACGGGAGCAAATGGTACGTCAGCGAACCACTCGGGCCGGATTCGGTCGTGGCCGGAAAATGCCCAAACATCGGCGGCGTGATCCGCTTGGAGTTCTCGGCGGTATG
>JALHLM010000151.1:4726-11564 GCA_022844585.1 Pirellulales bacterium
GCGAGACCGAGCTGTTTCAAATTGTTCTTTGACGAGGCTTGCCGCGCGGAGGCCCGCGCGGTTTGCAGCGCCGGCAGCAACAAGGCGATCAAGAGGCCGATGATGGCGATCACGACCAACAATTCCACCAACGTAAAGGCCGCACGGCGGCGAAGCAATGTCATGGTTAAGTCTCCTCGGAAAAAAGAAGCGGAGCCGTATCGGGCGCGGCGAATCATCGCGATGGTTGCCGCGCGCGAACGCGCAGGCTGGACGACGTCTTCCCGGACCGGGACCACGTGCGCGACGCGCTTCGTCCTAATTGAGAGAACCGGCTGCTGCGTCAAGGAAAGTTAAGAATGACGCAGCGCGATTTCCAGGACGGTCACGCCGCCACCGTGCGAGAGCGCACTCACGAAAAGCCCTGGCCGAACGTGACCGGATCGAAGGTCGTCGCGGCGCAGGACATGGAGAAACTCGGGGAAGGCAGGTGGGAAACTCCGAGCAATCCCCAGCAAACTAATGAATCGGGCCCGCGCCGTCAAGCTGACGAGCAAAGTTCGACGGCAAGTACCACTACTCGTGGGCCAGCGAGCGCTCGAAAATCACCAAGTTTTGCTGCCGGTCGGGATCCCAGCGGATGCCGACGATGTCGTAGCCTTGCGCGATGGCCATATGCAGCATCGGCCGATGCTGGTTGTGGCACTCGAACCGAATGACTTCGTATTCCTGCTGCTTGGCCCATTCGTGTACGCCCGCCATCAGCTGCGCGGCCACGCCTGCCCGGCGGTAGTCCGGCAGCACGCCGTAAAGCCAGGCGAAGAAGGCATTCGGCTTCAGCTCGAACCCGACGAAAAATCCCACCGGATTGTCGTCGATGGCGGCCGCCATCATCAGCACGTTGTAACGCCCGAGAAACCGCCGCCGCAGGAACGCCGCGTCGCGTTGCGGTCGGAAGATCTGGTTGTACAGACTCGCCACCAACGGAATCTCTTCCGGTCCGAGAATATCGATCTTGGCGTTCGCCATAGTGTTCGCAATCCATCGCTGGTGACTTCAAAAAACAGTCCGCGTCGCGATTCATTGTGCCCGAATCGCACAATCCGCCGCAAGTGCGGTATCCCTTCGCATTCTTGGAGCCGGAAGCGTCAGCGCCCGGAGTGAATCGGGGATCGACGTCGTCAAAATGCCCTCCGGGCGCTCACGCTTCCGGCTCTACCGAGAAGTAGTGCTTCGGGTTAGTGTGGAGGCTGCCGCGGACGCTTTCGCCCTGGCCGGGAGTCATCACGTTGTCGATTAGCAAGGGAATCATACTCGCCGGCGGGTCGGGCACGCGGTTGTATCCGGCCACGTTGGGCGTCAGCAAGCAGCTGCTGCCGGTTTATGACAAACCGATGGTGTATTACCCGCTGTCGACGTTGATGCTGGCCGGCATTCGGGACTTGCTGTTAATCGCTACACCGGACGATTTGCCCAGCTTTCGCCGCGTCCTTGGCGACGGTTCCCGGATCGGCGTCTCGATTCAATATGCCGAGCAACCGAAACCCGAAGGCCTGGCCCAGGCATTCCTGATCGGCCGCGATTTCATCGCTGGAGACGGCGTCGCGCTGGTGCTCGGAGACAACTTGTACTTTGGCCATGGACTGGTCGAACTAGTGACCCGCGCGGCACAACAAACGTCGGGCGCGACGGTCTTCGCCTATCCCGTCCGCGAGCCGCAACGCTACGGCGTGGTGCAACTCGACGCCGCCGGGAAGCCCATCTCGATCGAAGAGAAGCCAACGAAGCCCAAGTCGAATCTCGCTGTCACCGGGCTGTATTTCTACGATCATCGCGTGGTGGAAATCGCCGCCGCGTTGCGGCCCTCCGCGCGCGGCGAACTGGAAATCACCGACGTCAACCGCGAGTATCTACGACAAGGTCAATTGCAAGTCATCCCATTCGGCCGCGGCTTCGCCTGGCTCGACACCGGCACGCCGGAAGCATTACTGCAAGCCTCGACCTTTGTCGAAACACTGCAATCCCGGCAAGGGCTGAACATCGCCTGCCTGGAAGAAATCGCGCTCCGGCAAGGCTGGATCACGCGCGAGGATGTCGCCAAGGCGGCGCGGCCACTGGCGAATGAGTATGGGAATTACTTGCGGCGGTTGGCGGAGGAGTAGGGGACGGAACATTGCGAAGAGAACGTCATGCCGTGCGTGCATTGGAGTCATCAACGGCCAATTGGCTTTCTTCAATACCTTCGTGTAGTTACTCGCCAAACTTGGCCGCCATTGTATTGAATACTCACCAAAACATCGTCCTTCCACATTCGTCCGTCCTCTATGTAGATCTCTTCCGGACAGCTGTGATGCGGTCGTGTTCGCGCGTACCACGGCGTGCCCAGAATTTCACGCACCTTTTCGCGAGGCATGCCGAACTTGACATGACTTGCCTGCCGTTCGAGGTCTAAGAATTGCGACACATACACCTGAACGCCGATTGTGCTCGACGCAATTAGCAACAAAAGCGTCCGTAGCCCAAACTGAAAGCGACGTTTTAGCGGGGGTTGGTCCATTTCAGCATCCTACATGCAGCACGCAACGGCGGGCCAGCCTTCAAAGCCCCATTTGAAGACCGGTGTGCTTGTCATAGTAATAGATTCCCGCGACGTGGCCGTTCTTGTGGAAGTAGACCCAGGCAATGATCGGGTCGTCGCTGTACTTCCAGATATCCTGCGGAGAGCGTCGGACTATCTCTGGGCTTTCTCTTGAACCCTGTCTCCATCGATCCACTGCCGCTCGATAAACGGTCGAGGCGCATGTATTCGACATCCGCGGCGACCTTGACGGCCTGGCGTTACCAGGTCCAATGAAACAAATGGACGCTCATCCTCCCGCCGCTGCCAGCGGTCCGATCGCCGCCCGATCGGCCCCCGTGCTGGACTTGATTGGCGATACGCCGCTCATTGCGCTTTCGTTTCCCCGCGAAGGCGTGACGGTGCATGCCAAATGCGAGTTCCTGAACCCCAGCGGCAGCATCAAGGATCGATTCGCCCGCTGCGTGGTCCTGGATGCCGAGTCCCGCGGGCTGCTGCGACCGGACTCGGTGATCTTGGAGTGCTCTAGCGGCAATACGGGCGTGGCGTTGGCGATGATTGGCGCGGCCAAAGGCTATCGCGTCACGATTCTGATGTCGGCCGGCGCCAGCCGAGAGCGTCGACAATTGATCCGTCGCTTAGGTGCGGAATTGATCCTGTTCGAAAGCGAGGGGCGCTACCAGACAGGCATCGAGCGGTCGCGCGAAATGGCCGCCCAGGATAGCCGCATTTTCTTGCCGCGGCAGTTTGAGAACCCGCTGAATGTGGAGGACCACTGTCACACCACAGGGCGAGAAATTTTGCGTCAGTGCCCCAAGACGATCGACGCGTTCACGGCGGGATTCGGCACAGGTGGCACTTTGGCTGGCGTCGGCAAAGCGATCAAGGATCGCTATCCCCAAGCCAAGATCGTGGCGATGGAACCGGCGGAATCCGCGCTGCTGGCTGGCGAGTGTCCGTGCGGACATCTGATCGAGGGTGTGGCCGACGGCTTCCTGCCTCCGCTGCTGGCGTCGGCGCCCTTGGATGACCATGTCAAAGTCGCCAGCGCCGAAGCGATGGCCATGACCCGTCGACTACACACCGAGTTCGGATTGCTCGTGGGAACTTCGTCGGGCGCGAATGTCGTTGCCGCAGTGCGACTCGCGCAACAACTAGGCCCCGGCAGCACCGTCGTCACGATGCTCTGCGATCGCGCCGAGCGCTATTTCAGCACGGCGCTCTTTGCGGAACCGGAGCAGGAGGGATCGGCTCCGCTGAAGTAGCATGGTGAACGTATGGTTTAGACCATTCGATCTGCTGCGTCAGCTTCGCAATTGCCATTCGCCAGTGTAACTAGCAGCCGCTTGCTCAAATTTGAACGTCGTCATTGCGTTCGCGACTGGAGTATTCCAGGGCGACTCGCTCGATGGCCACATAGGCTGGCGCCGAAATATCTCCGACTACCAGGTCGCCGGCGGATTTCCGGGAGACCACGATGGCGACGCCAAGTCCGGAGCCAATAGCGAAATTTGCCCCGGGCACGGAGCTATCGAGCATCTGTTCTAAGTCGAATCGCTCGAATGTGGATGTGCCGTCCGCCGTGAACGAGGGGTAAATCTCCAGCGAGGCCAGTTCCTCGCGTTGGGTGGGATCTTTCACCAGGCTGCGGTAGCGAAGCATGACCAGCCGACAACGGAAATGACGTAGGAATGCTTGATAGGCGTCTTCGTCGCCGCCGCCATAGGCCCAGACGGAAAAACGATAGCGGCCAACGCGCGGGTTACGCATTTCCTGCCCGAGCACCAACTCGCGCTCCGCGACGATCGATTCATTGGCCGGGACAGGCGAAATTCCCAACGCCGCATGTCGCTGGCCATCGGGCTTTGCGAGCATCCAAACGCGGCAGCCATCGGTGGAATCGGCCGGCGCGATGCGCCAACCCTTGGGGCGCGAGCCAAAATCCGCGGCGCGCAGCGGAATGTCGTCGGCAAATGTTGTGTATGTCAGCTTGCGTTCGTCGGATGCAATCTGTTGAGGGCTGCCCTCGGGCTCGACGCGTTGCTGCGTCGCCGGCTGCGTTCCTAGCAACTCGTAAATCGGCTGGCCCAGTGTGAGCCGGTGCGGTCGCGATTCGCGGTCGAGGTACTCACCGTGCGGATCGATGCCGACCAGGTGCAAAATCGTCGCCCAGAGATCGCCGGGGTCGACGCGATCGCGGGCGGGGAAGGCGCCATTCTTGTCGCTGGCGCCGTGAACCATGCCGCCGCGGATTCCGGCGCCAGCCATCGCGAAGCTGAATACAGCGCCCCAGTGATCGCGTCCACCGATTGCATTGATGCGCGGCGTGCGTCCAAATTCGCCGATCGCCACAACGAGCGTCGATTCCAGGAGTCCGCGGCCGTCGAGATCCTCAAGCAGCGCCGAGAATCCCAGATCAAATTGCGGGCAGAGGACATCCTCAAGTCGATCCGCGTTCTGAGAATGCGTATCCCAAAGTGGATTGTCGACCGCCGCGTCTCCCGGGTCGCGAGGCCAGTTCACATGCACCAAGCGCACGCCTGCCTCGACCAGCCGACGGGCCAGCAAGACGCACTGTCCCCAGCGATTGCGGCCATATCGATCGCGAATGGCATGCGGCTCTTCGTCGATGGCAAAGGCGCGCTGAGCGGCAGCGGAAGTGAGTAAGTCAAACGCCTGTTGCTGGAACCGATGATAGAGCTGAGTCGAATCACCTCGCTGGCCTTGGGCGAATTCCCGATCGACGGAGCGGAGGATTTCCGCGCGCCGTTGCAGCGTCGCCGCGGCGCGCTCATCAAGCGACAGTCCTTCGACCTGATAGTTCGGGGCGTTCGGATCGCCGATGAAGCGTTCCGGATCCCATTGGCCGCCGAGAAAGCCGGCGGTCTGGCCTGCTGGGCGGACCCCTTCATTGAGCCGACACCAATCAGGAATCCAGGCCGTACTGAGCGCCGGAAGCGCGTCGCTCGGCTTCAGGAGCTTTACGAGCGAGCCCATGTACGGGGCGTCGGTCGGTTGAATCGTTCGAGGGTTGGTGCCACGATAGGCGTTGCCCGTCAGCACCCAATAACCGCTCGGCTCGTGGTCGTTGGTATCGGTAGCGATCGACCGGACAATCGCCAACTTGTCGGCGAGACGCGCCGTATGCGGCAGCAGTTCTCCGATCTGAATGCCCGGGATGTTGGTTTGGATCGGCCGAAACGGTCCGCGAATCTCCGCTGGAGCGAATGGCTTGGGGTCAAACGTCTCGTGCTGCGGCGGTCCGCCTTGCAGGAACAGGAAAATCACACTCTTGGCGCGGCCAAACGTGGAATCGCCGGAATTGGTGGCGGCGAATGAGCGCGAGGCGAGCAGGTTGGGTAGCGACAGTCCGGCAAGTCCCAGTCCGCCGATCCGCAACAGTTCGCGGCGGCTCGGCCTGCGGGCGGCGTCGAAATGTCCCTGATGTACGCTCAGCATGGCCCAGCTCTTGTGGCGAACCGATGCGCAATGGCAATCTCAGCCCAAGATTTTCATACCAGATCACACGGCGGTTGTCTGCATCTTTACTGGTCAAAAAGAGCCACATTGTATTCTTTGTTGAGATCTAGCTATTCGATGCGATCGCGTACTGAAAGAACGTATTCGCAATGTTTCTGACATCGATTGGAGCGTCCCATCAGCGCAAATCGTGACTCCAGGCAACACTGAGCTTTTCGCCATTGATTCCCGCAAACTACGCAGCACCACATTGCGTTCGCACTGTGTACTGGCGTTCATTATTCTATCGGGTCATGGACTACCATTGGTTCCGAGCATTAAACTACGCCGAGGCCTGTCCGCACTGTTTGAGCAGTCACTGATATACGCATCCGGATTTCTGTTCCCCAGCCTTTCTTTGTGGAGGGCGATCGGATGAAGACCTTTCTCAAGGCAAATTCACGTCGACCGGCTCGAAGACTGTCCGTCGAACCGCTTGAATCCCGTTGGATGTTGGATGGTGATTCCGATGGCACAGCCGTTCCGCCGCCGCCGGTCGACCTGGCGAAGTTCTCCTCGACCGCCGAGCTTGAACAGTATCTGATCGACGACGCGTTGAAGCGCTTCGATGGACTGTTCGGCCAGCCCGGTTGGCCATATGGGTGGTGGTGGCGAAACGGTGTCGTGTTTGCGGACGCGGCTGGCGAAGTTGCGCCCGGCCATTCGGAGACCAACACGCAAGTCGCGGGCGTCGACGAAGGAGACCTCGTTGAGACCGACGGTGACTACCTGTATGTCCTCTCCGGACAGAAGTTAGTGATC
>JALHLM010000152.1 GCA_022844585.1 Pirellulales bacterium
CATAGAAATGGATGCACGAAGCGATCAACGTCACCATGCAGAACATGCAAATGGTGAGCGCGTCGATGTGGTAGCTGATCGAAGCCTTGAGGCTGCCGAACTCGGCCAGGCGATACCACTCGCCAGCATGATACTTGGGCTTCTCGACGTGAGCGGCTTTGGCGGCGTGATGCTCTTCCGCAGGCGCAGCTTCTTGAAAACTCGCCAGCGTGAACACGCCATCGCCGGATTCAACCTGCGCGTGATGCTCGCCGCCGTGGTGCTCGAGGCTGGGCACGCCGTAGGCGTTGAGCCAGAGCCCGAAGGCCGTCATCGAGAGGACGAACGCCCCGACGATCGCGCCGGTCGCCAAGTAGCCGGCCAACACGCCCGCTTTGCCGAGCCGTTTGCCGCCGAACACGATGATCGTGAACGACACCAACGGCAACAGCCAGGCTGCCCGGAGCAACTGCCACAAATTATCGCCGAGTGCATCCATCGTCGCTTCGAGCCGATCCCTCGTCGCCGTTTAGCCGCGCAGGTCGTCCGCGCGGTCGACGTCGACCGTGGAGTGGTTGTTATAGAAGTTGAGCGTGATCGCCAGGGCCACCGCGGCTTCCGCGGCCGCCAGCACGATGACGAACAACGCGATCAAATGTCCGTCCATCCCGAGCGACATCGCCGTGTCGCGCCGTAGATATTCGCTGCCGAGCGCCACGAAGTTCAGATTCGCCCCGTTCAGCACCAGTTCGATGCCCATCAACACGCCGAGCGCATTCCGCTTCGTCGCCATGCAAACGGCGCCGGAAACGAACAGCACGGCGCCGATGGCCATGAAATGGGCGACGCCGACAGGCTGAGTGAGCAGGTCCATATCCGCAGTTTCAATTCGCTGGAACTTACGCCTCGCGGCGCTTTTTCGTTCTGGCCAGGTACGCGGCGCCGACCAGCACCACCAACAGATGTACGGAAACGATTTCAAACGGCAACAGGTAGCCGGCCATGCCAGGCGCGAGCGCCGCTTTCGTCGGATCTAGCTTGTCAGTCCGCACGCCCAACAAGCCAAGCCCAATCGGCGCAGACGTCGGCGATTGCGATGGCAACACTACCGGATGTTCCGCTTCCCCTTCGACATGCGCGACCGCCGCCGGCCCCTGCCAATCCTCGACGCTAAAGGCCGTTTTCACCAACAGGCCCAACAACGCCCCGCCGAGAATCGTGGCCAACACCCATTCCCCGCCGCCGGTCTTCATCGAGATGAACGGGCCTTGCGCGGTGAGCATCACGCCGAAGATCAGCAGCACCAACGTGCCGCCGACATAGATCATCAGTTGCATCGCCCCAACGAAATCGGCCCCGGCCAGGAAAAACAGGCCGGCCGTCGCGCCGAGGGAGAGAATCAGGTAAAAGGCCATCCGCACAATGTTGCTGGTGACCACGACGGCCACGGCAAAGACCGCGGTCAGCGCGCCGAACAGCAGGAAGAAGAACGAATGCCAGTTGATCGGATCCATGGCTATCGCTCCTGGCCTGGCTGAGACAACGATGCCACGGCCGGCGGCGCCGGCGCTTCTGCTTGCGGGACAGCGACCGTCGCTTCGAACGGCCTCGGCGCGATGTCATTAATGAACGGAATGCCCGAGAGCGTCCAGAGCGTGGCCAAGAGGAAGCAAATTGCCGCCAACGGCGTGCAGTACTTCAAACAGGTGGTCATCACCTGGTCGATCCGCAACCGCGGCAGCGTCCAGCGAACCCAGATCATCACGGTCACGCCGACGATCGACTTGAACATGAAGTTCAAGCAGCCCAACAGGTTACCGGCGAAACCCCAGATCGAAAAATCGGTCGCGCCGGGCGCGTAATGCAGACCGAGCCAATCGGCGATCGGGATCGGGCCGTTCCAGCCGCCGAAGAACAAGATCGAAGCCAACCCGGCGACGATAAACATCGAGCCGTATTCGGCCATGTAGAAAATCAGCCAGCGGAAACCGGAGTATTCCGTATGGAACCCGGCCACCAGTTCGCTTTCGGCCTCGGCCAGGTCGAACGGAGCCCGGTTGACGCTCGCGGTGCCGCAGGTGAAGTAGACCCAGAAGATGATGAACGTGAACGGGTCGTGGAATAGGTACCAGTTGGTGAACAGCCCGGCCTGTTTGTTGGCGATCGTCACCAGGTCCATTGAACCGGCGATCAGCACCGGCACCACGACGCACATCCCCATCGGCACCTCGTAGCTCACCACTTGCGCCGCTTCACGCATTGCCCCGAACAGCGACCACTTCGACGCCGAGGCGTAGCCGGCCAGGATCACGCCGAAGACTTCGATCCCCAGCACCGCCATGATAAAGAACACGCCAGCGTCCATCCGCTGCACCACCCAGCCGTCGGAAAACGGCAAGGCGATCATGGCGGCGAATGACGCGCAGAAGCTCACATAAGGCGCCACCCGAAACAGCATTCCATCGGCCGCCCCGGGGCGCAAATCTTCCTTGTTCAGCAGCTTGATGCCGTCCGCTAAGAGCTGTAGCCACCCGAACTTACCGCCGCAGCGGGTCGGTCCCAAGCGATCCTGAATGCGGGCGGAAACCTTGCGCTCCACCCAGACGAAAAACATCGCCCCGACGAGCGGAACGTGAATCAGGATGACGCACTGAATCAGCCCCGCGACCAGGTAGCCCAGCCACCCAGGAAAACCGCAAGTCTGGATGAAAAACTCGGCCACGAGAGCGTCGCTGGGGAAATGGATTGCCAGGCGTTTTGGAAGATCGTGAAATATGGCACAAGGAGGTAAGTAAGTTCAAGCCCCCGCGCACGGGGTTTTTTGTTGGGGTAGAACCGCGAAAGACGCGAAAGGGCGCGAATGGGGAGGCCAGGAGTGAATCCACGGAACACGGAAAGGACGTAGGGCGGGCCGTGCGTGCGACAACGCGTGGCGGACAACGGCGACGTAGCTGAGCTTTGCAGCATATTGACAGGATGCATGTGAGGCCCGCCAATCATAGCCATGCCCTACGACGATGAACTTGCCGAACGCGTCCGCGCGATGTTTCGCGAGCGGCACGATATCGTCGAAAAGAAATTGTTCGGCGGGATCGGTTTCCTACTGTCCGGCAACTTGTGCGTCGCCGTTTGGAAGGATTACCTGATCGCCCGTGTGGGCCCGGGCGCCTATGCGGCCGCCTTAGAGGAACCCCACGTCCGCGAGTTTGACGTCACCGGCCGCCCCATGCGCGGCTGGGTCATGGTGGACCCGGAGGGGCTGGAGACGGCGGAGCAGTTGTTCGATTGGGTGGGGCGGAGCTTGAGGTTTGTGGAGGAGTTGCCGGGGAAGTGAGGGCGGCACACGTCACTCCTGCCGGAACTTCGAATGTAGCATGCGAACTTCCGCAGCTATCGTGGGCTGCAATTCGGCCAGGTGCTGCGGAATATCCATGCTGCAGTGAAGTACCGTGAGGACCACGATCGAGCGCGGCTCGATATCGCAAATGATCAAGTGTTGGCTGATGCGATAGAACCGCAATGTTGCATGAAGGCCCGGCTCCGACGTAAACAGTTCCGGATTAAGTTCGTGCGAATCGGCATGCTGTGTGCTGGGAGCGTTTCTTTGGCGTACTCGACTTGTGTATCTCCGACGTCAACTCTCCCTCCCTGGCGCTACGGGCTTGTGTTGACGATTCGCGCGAATCACTTCGCGTTCATCACATAGGCGATCACATCGGCCAACGCTTGCGGGTCGAGTTGCTGTTCCAGGCCCTCGGGCATCAGCGACATCCCGGTGCCGGCGATATCGTCGATCTCGGCGCGCAAAATCGTGTCTTCGGCCCCCTCGCCACGCCGCAACGTAACGCTTGTGGCGGTTTCGGCGGCCATGATGCCAGTGATCGCGCGGCCGTCAGTTGTATTCACGACGTAGCTCACGAACAGCGGGTTCACCTCGCGATTGGGATCAAGCACGTTGGTGAGGATCGCCTCGGGGCCGCGAGCCTGCATCGCAGCCAGGCTTGGGCCAAGCTCATGCCCGACGTTTTCCAATCGATGGCACGCTGCGCAAACGCGCTGAAACGTGGCGCGGCCGCGCGCGACGTCCCCCGGTAGGCTCAAGGCCGTTTGATAGTTGGTCAACACCTCGACGCGGGGCGATGGCGCCATGTTGCCAAGAACGCGGCGCGCGTGTCGTTTTACCTCGACGTCCGCGTGAGTCGTGAGCATTTTCGCGCGGGCTGCGTCTAGGTCACGCGCTGAAAACCTTTCTTCCTCGATCGCCTTGAGCATTGCGTGAATCGAAGTCGGCCGCGAACAGAGCGTTTCCATTGCGGCGGAGCGGGCCGAAGGTCCGAACGCCGGCCAGCTATCGAGCACCAACTGCGCAGCCGCGGGATCGGCGACCGTCGCGATCAGGTTCAACGCCGCGAGTTGAAGTTCCTGCGGCGAGCGTGCGGAAAGCGAGTTCGCGATCAACGGTTGCAATGTGTCCCAAGGCGCCCAACGTAACGTTCGCATCGCGGCCGTGCGTTCCGGCAACGGCGTTTCCAGGTTCGTCGCGGTGGCGAGCGCACGTTGAAGATTGTCGGCCATCAGTCCGCGCAACTCCGCGTCCGGAATCGCCTCGATGCGATGCGGCTGGCCTGTCCGTGCGACAATCGCCGCGCAAAATCGATTCAACGCTGGCGCAATTATCGTTTGCGCGGCCGGCGCCGTGTCCCGGAACGCCGCGACGAGCGCAGCGAATTCGTCCGGCGCGTCGGCCTTGGCGACTTGATCGGCGAGCGATTCCACGATCGCCGTCGGGAACGTAGTGTTCGCCGCCGACACGTTTCGAATCAACCGCGCCGCCACTTGTCCAGCGCCTTGCGACAGCGAACTTTGAATCGCGAGCTGTTGCCAGCGATCGTTGGGATAACGCATTGCCAACTCGCTCGCCAGTTCCACGCGCGTATCCAGTGGCAGGTCCGCCAGGGTGAAGGCGATTTCGTAGTCGAGATCCAAGTCCGCACGCATCAGTGCCGTCTGAATCGCCGCGACAAGCGATTCCGAGAGCCGCCGTCCCTCGCACAATCGCACCGCGTGCGTGGCCACGCGTGGATCGCTGTCGGCGATCGACTTGGCCAGTTGCTCGTCGCTCAATGATTGCAATCCTGCAAGCACATACAGCGCGTGCATTCTGGCCAGCGGTCGCGATGATTCCGCGGCGAGTCCCTCCAACTCCGGGACCGCGGCGCGATCCTGGCGCTCGAATAGCAATCGCGCCGCCGTGTCGCGATGCCAACCGTTCGGGTGTTTCAATAGCGCCACAAGTTGTTGCGTGTCCAAGTCACTCGGCCGAGTGACCTTTGGCGGCGTGAAGTCAGGTGGCACGACACGATAGATGCGTCCGCGATCGTTGCCGCTTGTCAGATCGAGATGTTGCTTGATGATCGGCGGCAGGCTGTCGGGGTGCTCGATAACTTCGCGATACACATCCAAGATATAGAGCGAACCGTCCGGCGCATTGGCGAACTGAGCGGGACGGAACCAGATGTCAGTCGACGCCACGAATTCCGACGCTTCGTCCATCCGCCGCCCGATGAATTCCAGGCCGTTCCGTTCGAGACGTTTGCGATGCACGATGTTGCTGCCGACGTCGCCGACGATCGCCAGTCCGTGAAATTCCTCGGGCCAGGCGTCGCCGCGATAGATCGTCACGCCCGTCGCGCCAGTGAAATAGCCCGCGGCGCGGCCGCCGCCTTCAATCGGCCCAGGCACTCTACCAGCCACGCGCAGCGCGGTGCGCAATTCGCGCCAACGCTCGACCGGGCTGCGGCGAAACACCTCCGCCTGCGGGCCGTCCGCCGCGATGCTCACGCGCGGGCCGGGCGCGGCCAAAAGCGGATTGCGCGCGATGCGGCGCTCCTCGAACATGACTTGCTGCAAGTGATCGCTATTGGAGCTGACGAATTTTCGGCCCCAATCGTCAAACGACATGCCATGCTGCGCGCCGCCGCTCGTGGCCTCGAACTCCAACGTCCGCGGATCGAAGGCGAAATCCCGGCCGTTCACATTCACGCCCGACGCGTCGGGCTGATCGGGGCGGAGAATGAGTCCGCCGCAGGAACTTGAAGAACCGTGGATGTGATTGTCGAGTCCCCAGTGAAAGCTGTTGAGCAGGCCTTGCACGTTGTGTCGCCCGAAACCGGTGTACACCACGCGCCGTTCGTCCGCGCGCCCGTCGCCGTCGTTGTCGCGGCAATACCAAATATCCGGCGCGGCGCCGATGAACACGCCGCCATTCCAACAGGCGACCGCGGTGGGCCAGGAGAGCTTGTCGGCGAACACCGTGGCGGCATCGTACCGACCGTCGCCGTCGTTATCGACCAACAATCGCACTTGGCCAAGATGCCCTTCCTTGTCCTCGGAGTAGTCGCGCATCTCGACAACATACATCCGCAACCTCTCGTCAATGGCCACGGCGACCGGATCATTCACCAACGGTTCGGCCGCAACGACCTCTACTTGAAACGGCGGCTGCACCTCGAACGCCGCCAATGCTTCTGGCGGCGCCAGCGGCGCCACGCGTACAAGCTCGGCGGCGAAGTTGGGTTGCGGTTCCTGGGAGGCAGGCTCGGCGGCATGCGTGAGCGTCATCAACGTAACGGCCGCGCAACACGCGCAAAGTGAAATCCAGAAGCGTGGACAAGCGGCCATATCGACATCCGCGTTTGGGTGGGAATTCAGGGCGGGACATCTATCGTACTTGGCGGTACTTCGCTTCACAACGCTCGCCCGCCGTACGGCGACTGGTTGTAGCGCGCCCGGGCCCTGGTATTATATGGCATCGCCGAATTCATGAAGGAACGTCGCGACTCAGGAGCCGATCACGTGACCAGATCGTGGGATGCGATCCATAACGAGGATTGCCTGACAGGCATGAAAAGCATGGATGCTGAAAGCGTCCACCTCGCCTTCGCCGACCCGCCGTTCAATATCGGCTACGATTACGACGTCTATCGCGACAAGCTGGCGAGCGAGCGGTATCTCGATTGGTGTCGGGAATGGACCGCCGAAGTGGTGCGGTTGCTGCGGCCCGACGGCACGTTCTGGCTGGCGATCGGCGACGAATACGCCGCTGAATTGAAGGTGATGTTGCAGCGGGAACACGGACTGACTTGTCGAAGCTGGGTCGTCTGGTACTACACCTTCGGCGTGAATTGCAAGCAGAAATTCAGCCGCTCACACGCCCACTTGTTTCACTTCGTGAAGGACCCGGACAAGTTCACGTTCAACACGAAGGCGATCCGCGTGCCGTCGGCGCGTCAACTTGTCTATGGTGACGCGCGCGCCAACCCTGCTGGGCGATTGCCGGACGACACGTGGATCCTTCGCCCGCAAGACTTGCCAGTAGGGTTCGAGCCCGACGAAAATACCTGGTACTTCCCGCGCGTCTGCGGCACGTTCAAAGAGCGCGCCGGTTGGCATGGCTGCCAGATGCCGGAGCAATTGCTCGGGCGGATCATCCGCGCTTGCAGTCAGGAAGGCGACAACGTGTTCGATCCGTTCGGCGGAAGCGGCACTACATTAGTGGTCGCCAAGAAGCTGGGACGACATTTCATGGGATTCGAGCTCTCCCCGCAATATGCCGAGCGCATTGCCGCGCGTTTGGAGAGGGTCTCCGTCGGTGACCCACTGGACGGCGCGGCCGAGCCGCTCGTCAGCGCGCCGAAGACTGCGGACGGCATTCGCCTCGACGATCGGCAAGCGCGGAAAGGCAAGCGGACCGTGATTCGCAAGCCAGCAGGCGAGCTACCGCCTAACTTGTTCGACGCAACCAAAGCTAACGGTAGCTCGCACTGACGAAAGCGCGTGAAATGAAACTCGCCATCTGCAACGAGACTTTTGTCGATTGGCCCCACGAGCGGGCGTTTGAGTTTGCGCGGGAATGCGGGTACACCGGCATTGAGATTGCGCCGTTCACTTTGGCGAAGGACGTGCGCGCGGTTACTCCTCAGCAGATCCAGGAGATGCGAGCGCTCGCGGAGCGGTTCGAGTTGGAGATCATTGGGCTGCATTGGCTGCTGGCAAAGACTGAGGGGTATCACCTCACGAGTCCCGATGCTGTGATTCGCACGGCGACCACGGAATACCTGAAGGACCTCGGCCGGTGCTGCCGGGAATTGGGCGGGGCGGTGCTGGTGTTTGGTTCGCCGCTGCAGCGTAATCTCTTGCCGGGCGTGTCGCACGAACAGGCTACCGAGTTCGCCGTCGAAGTGTTCAGCGCGGCAATGCCGGTGCTGGAAGATCTGGACGTCGTTTTGGCGATCGAACCGTTGGGCCCAGCGGAGGGGAACTTCCTGCTGACGGCCGCGGAAGCCGCCGCGATGATCGAGCAAATCGGCTCGACGCATTGCCGGCTGCATCTCGATTGTAAGGCGATGTCTAGCGAAGCGCAACCGATTCCGGAGATCATTCGCAGCTATGCTCCGTTGCTGACGCACTTCCACGCCAACGATCCCAATCGCAGTGGCCCTGGCATGGGGGAATTGGAATTCCTGCCGATCCTGGAAGCGCTCGCGCAAATCGACTATCGCGGCTGGGTCTCGGTCGAGGTGTTCGACTACAGCCCTGGGCCGGAACGATTGGCGAAAGAGAGCATCGACTATCTTCGCGAACGCATTGAGCAGTTGATGGGCTGAGGGCGATGTCGTATCGCCATCTTCTCCTCATCTGGTATGCGGCTAATCCGCAAGTAACTTTCGCGGCGCGCTCATCAAGTCCGCATATTCGCTTGCTAAACTCCTGCCCGACAGCAGGAACGTATGCGGCGGAGTTCACTCTCCTTTCCTACCCTGGCGCACCAGGAACTCAGCCGCGCCGCCCGTGGGCTCGATTGACTCCCGCGATAGACCCCTCCCTTTCCCACGGGCGGCCCGTTTCTGTGAGATTTGCAAGTTGTGCTGCGTTGGCGTTGATCGCGCTCCGGTCACTTACGTTCCAGGCTCTATCGGAGCGAGTGCCGAACTGCTACTCGACCACGTCGACGGCGCGGACGCGGCGGACGAGCAGGGCCAGGCAGGCGACGCAGATTCCGCCGACGATCCAGGCGGCCCAGATGGCCAGTTCCCGGTCCATTTCGCGCTCGAAGCCGCCGAAGATCAGACGGCCGACGTAACGGATGTCGCGCCAGGGATCGAGCAATTCCCAGTAGCGGTTGTCGGTCGTGCGACGGATTGCGTTCGCCATCCCGCTCAACAGCACGAACAGGCAGGACCAGGTGATTGCAATCGGCGCGATCGTCTGCAGATACGCCGAGAGCGTCACGATCCAGATGCTCAATACGACGCAGAGCACGAGCCCGTAGCTGAGAATCGACACCGCGATTTCCCAGTTGTCGATCCAATAGTCGAACGACGAGGTGAACATGCCATATTCGACGAACAGCAACAGCGCCGGCAGGCTGGTCAGGAGCGCAATCAACGAACTCACCGCCAACAGTTTGCCGACGATGTAGTGCGCGCGATCGATACGCCGGGACAAATAGAACGGCAATGCGCGGGTGCGGAAGTCCGCGCCGACGAGCAAGCTGCCGGAAAAGGCGAGCAAGATCATCACGATCAGGCTCTGCCCTTCCATGAACTTGACGTAGCCGGAGTCCTTAGCGATGTCGGGCTGTGTGCTGAACGCGAAACGATCGAGTAGCTCGCCGCGAGCTTCTGGTGGAATCGGTAACTGCGTCGTCGCGTAGATGATCGACCAGAAGATCAGGAAGTTCAACATCCCGAGCGCCAGCACGAACCAATAGACGCGCCGCCGCAGCACTTGCAGGATTGCCACGCGCACCAAGGCCAGGCAACTCCACCACGGCGATTCCAACTCGCCCTGCCAGCCGTGATAGTGTGCGACGTCGATGCCCATGGCGAGTTACAGAAATCCAGTGGTGCGAATTGAAGGAGTCGTGCTAGTTTGACTGCGTGACCGTTTCCGAGTTCGACGCCGACGTCACGCGGAAGAATAATTGTTCCAGGTCTTCTTCCTCGGGACGGAGATGGGTGATCGTCGCACCGGCCGCTCGCGCTAGCAGGAAGAAATCTCTCACTTCCCAGCCGTTGCGCGTCGTGACGACGGCGCGGTTTTCTTCCGGCTGGGCGATCACGACGTGCCCGCGCGCCTTGAGCGCCGCGAGCATGGCGGCGGAATCCCCGTCCCAGCCGATCTCATAGCGATTCGCCGTTTGGGCTCGCAGCACCGCCATGGGACCGCTCTGCACCACGGTGCCGCGATGCAGCACCACAAGTTGTTCGCAGAGTTGTTCCACGTCGCTGAGCAAATGCGTGCAGAGGATCACGCTTTTGCCGGTTTCCGCGATCAGGTCCTCGATCAATCGCAGCATTGCCATCCGCCCGGCGGGATCGAGGCCGTTGGTCGGCTCGTCCAACAGCAGCAACTGCGGATCATGCACCAACGCGGCGGCCAGTTTCAACCGCTGCAGGTTGCCGGCGGAGTATTCCTCCAACCGGCGATAACGCAACTCGCCGAGGCCGACGTAGTTCAGCACTTCGTGGGCCCGTCGCCGTGCGTCGCCATGCGGCATGCCGTAGAGATCGCCGGAGAGCGTGACGAACTCGACGCCCTTGAGCATCGACACCACGGCGGCCGCTTCCGGCATATAACCGACACGGCCGCGCAGCGCCCGAGAGTTGTGGCGAATGTCGCAATCCAGAATCGTCCCGTTGCCAGCGTCCGGTTTCAGTAGACCCAGCAGCACTTTGAGCAGCGTCGACTTGCCGGCCCCGTTGTTTCCGACCAGCCCGATAGCTCCCGGCTCAAGCACGATGGTCACGTCCCGCAGCGCCTGCACTCTCCCGAAATTGCGGCTGACGTGATGAATGTCGAGAAGAGGCATTAGGGAACTGTCGAAGTCGAAATCCAAAGGTCACAATCGTGCCAACTGACTAACTCAGCCAAGCGTCTCTCTCATACTAGCCCGACGCGCCAGCGAGGGGGAGTTGACGCGGCAATTTGCTGGCGGTCCGTACTCTCAAACGGCACGCAACTACTTCTTCGCCATCAGCTCCTCGACCAGCTTCGCCAGGAGCGCCGGATCGTCCTTCTCCCGCAGGTGTTCGATGCGGGTGGCCGGAATCTTGAGCTTCTGCAGCACCCCGACCAGGTTTTTCCAGTGCTTAGCCCGGGCTTTCCCCTCGGCCAGGTACAGTTCGGTGACCAACTCCGAGAGCCGCTGCAGGGCGATCTGGTCGGCGTGCTCGTAGTAGTTCTTGATGATGTTTTGCTGGTATTTGCTGTATTCCGCCACGAGCAGGAGTCCTTTCCGACAGATTTGGATACGGCTGGCGCAGCGCCTGGTTCATCTCCGACGCAATTCTAGTCTTATCGGCAGGGCGGCAGCATTCCCCCTGGTCGTCAAGATTACGTCGCTTCGCCTCAAGCCCAGGGAAGGCCTCCGAAGATTCTCGACTGCAAGTGAGACTTTGAGGGCCTTCCCTGGGCTTAGCTGGTGTATCGCTGTAGCAGCAGCAAGTTAAATGCCGGCGC
>JALHLM010000153.1 GCA_022844585.1 Pirellulales bacterium
TCTGCTCCCAGGCCGCTTGCAGGCTAAGCCCGCTGTGCAATACCTGGATGCGCAAGTGATCTTCTTCGTTGATCATCAGGCTGACTTGCTCGCGGACGTCGATGGCGACGCCGCGGGCACCTTCGGCCTCAGCGTGTTCGCGGCTGATCAAATGTCGCTCCACCAGAAACTGGCGATCCAAGCCCGCCATTTGATCGACGCTCAGGTACAGCAGCTCGCCCGACTTCTGCATGCCGAGCACGTGATTACGCAGCGTGCGTTCGATTTCAGCGCGATCGGCCGTCGTGGCTTTCGTCACAAACGGAAATTCAGCCAGGTTACGCGCGAGGCGCACCCGGCTGCTGATGACGATATCGGACTCGGGGCCTTCGCCCCGGAGCCATTCGCCGCTCGACTTAGCCAGATCTTCCAGTTCCACGAACATATTCCAGTTTGGTAAACCGCCGGCGATTGCTCGCCACGGTCAGTGCCTGCCCCGTGAGCTTCTGTGACTTAACCTTCCGTCGCCGCGGCTTTACCTTCGATGCGACGAATCTCGTCGCGAAGGTGCGACGCCTTCTCGTATTCCTCGCGCCGCACGGCTTCCGACATTTCGCGCCGCAGGCGAATTAGATCGGTCTGGCGATCCGTACCCCCCTGCAGCTTCTGCGGTCGCCGGCCGGTGTGTTCGGTTTCGCCGTGCACGTTTAGCAACAGCGGCTCCAATTCCTTGGCGAAGAACACGTAATCGTGCGGGCAGCCGAGCCGCCCTTTGCTGCGGAATTCGTAAAACGTGATTCCGCAGACCGGGCACGCCCGTTGATCGAGCTTGGCCAGCTCTTCTGCCGTCTTGCCGACTTCTAATTGCTGCGAAAACAAGTTGGACAGCCCCGACGCCGGTTGCGGCTCCGCCTCGGTTTGCGTGAGGTACTCGCGCGCGCAAGCCTCGCAGAGGTGGAGCTCCTGATGCTGGCCGCTCGCCAACTCCGTGATATGGAAAGTGGCCGGTTTTTCGCAACGCTGACACTTCATCGCCGCCTCCGACCGATCGGTGAAAGCGCAAGACTGCGCGCCTGATTTCCTCGCTTCGCCAGTGGGATTCTAGCAATGGCGCGGGGGGTGTCAAGGATTGAGCGTGCCGCGGCGTCGCGTCCTAAATCTAAGCGATCCCAAGGGATACGCGCCCGAGCAAGCGCCGCAGCGGGGCTGGCCGCGCAACCTCAACGGCGGTCCACTGATGGCACTTGTCGGACGCCGAAGATAGAATTCCGGGAACCTCCTTCGTCACTCCTTCCGCAGTGAAATCGCTCATGCTTCGCTCCGCTCGGTTGTCGCTTTGGCTATTAATCCTGGTCGCTCTCCCCTCCTTCGCCTTTGCACAGGAAAACAGCCGCGTATTGCAATTGATGGCATCCGCCGAAAAAGCGCTCGACGCTGGTGAGATCGCCACGGCATTGCGCCTGACGAACAATGCGTTGGCCGTCACCCCCCAGAATGCCGAGTTACTGGCCTTCCGCGCTCGCGTGCTGGCGGCAAACAAGGATTATGCCGGCGCGATCGCCGACGCCGACCAGGTCGTCAAGATGGCGCCTAAATGGGTGTCCGGCTATGACTCTCGCGGAAGCTTTCGCTTCATGGCCGGAGACTTTGCCGGTTCGGTGGAGGACTTCGATAAGTCGATCGCGTTGCGCCCCAAAGTATCGGCCGAGCATTGGCAGCGCGGCATCTCCCTCTATTACGCAGGCAACTATGAGGCTGGACGCGACCAGTTCGCCGCGTATCAAACTTTGGACGGCTCGGATGTGGAGAACGCCGTCTGGCATTATCTCTGCAATATCAAACTGGTCGGCAAGGAACAAGCGAGGAAAGAAATCCCCGCCACGAAGTTGGATCGCCGCGTCCCGCTGATGAAGGTCTATGCCCTCTTCAAAGGCGAAGGAACGGTCGAAGAGGTGATCCGCGCCGCACAAGAAGCCGGTCGAAACGAGGAAGAAAGCCGCACCCGCAACTTCTATGCGAATCTGTACCTAGGGCTTTATTACGTCACCGAAGACCAACCGGACAAAGCCCTGGAACATTTGAAAGCCGCTTCCATTCCAGCCCATGAAAAGTCCGGCTACATGTGGCACGTCGCCCGCATTCACGCGGGCTTACTGGAAAAAGAGCGTGTCAGCGAGCAAGGCGCCAAGAAGTAGTTCGCTTGGCCACCGTCCCACGCGTGTTCCGTCCCTATTGATTCACAGGTCGGCGAATCCAGCCGCAAAAAAGGGTCGACCGTCCGTAGCCCAAGGGGTGAGCGAAGTGCCCCCCTGGAAATGACGGCAATTGGTCCGGGATCCCAAAGGGCGGCCGATACGCTCACCTTTGGCCCTGCAGCCGCCGGATTTACGCGATGTGACGAACGCCAGCCCTAGCGTTCTGAAATAGCAGATGCGCGATTCCACTGGCGCCACCTATGAAATCGGGCAGATTTCCGCGAGTTTTTCAAGATCGCGCCACCCGTACCCGCCGTGAAACCGGTCGGCGCTGTCGAGCAGCCGCTCCGCGCCGAGCGCCTCGTAGAAGCGGCAGGACGGGTTTTGCGCGTTGGCGAAGAGGACCATCGAATCGATTCCACGTTCAAGAAATCGCCACACGACGTGGCCGAGTAACTGCCGGCCCAAGCCGCGGCGCTGATAGTTCTGGAGCAAATAGATCTTGTTCAACTCGCCAGCGAAATCGGGCAACTCGGACGATTGATAATCCTGCCCTTTCGCGAAGCCGACCAGGCGTTCTGGCGCCGCCGATGGATCGACGGCCAGATAACAGAACCAGGTTCCGTCCTGGTGCGCAAAGGCATCGCACCACTGCCGCTCGCGAATTTCAAACGTCGGCGGCCGCGCGACGTGCGGGTACGTCGCCGCCCAGGTGACGACGTGCAATGCCGCCAACTCCGGGACATCGTCCGGCGTCGCCTCGCGAAAAGTTGGACGCGTCATCGGAGTCACTCGACGTGAGTCTGCGCGTTACGTGACGACGTCATTTCGCTTCGGCCGGTGGCGCTTCCTTGGCTGGGAAGCCCGTGCGGAGCAAGCCGAGATAGTCTTCCGGAGCTACGCCCAACGTGCGTAGTTCGACGGCCGCCAGCGTGCGCTCGTTGTCGGCCGGCTCGGGCGAGGCGACGGCAATCTTGAATTGGCGAATCGCCTCTTCTTTTTCGCCGGCGATCATCTCGTACTTGCCGACGAAGTAGCGGAACGAAATCTCAGCGAGCTTGTTGCGCTCGAATGGCAGTTTTTCCACGGCCGCGATGTCGAGCGGTTTCGCTTTCTCGCCGTTGAAGCCGGCAATCATCATGTCCGTCAAACCAAGCAAGTCGGTGCGCGGCGTGTTCGGGCCGGAGACGACGTACTCGGGGCTCTTCGTTTTGACCATCTGCAGGATTTCGTCGCGTCGTTTGTAGTCCCCCGCCGCATGCGCCGCGAACGCTGCGGAGAGGCCGTAGTCGGCATGCCACTCGTTGCGCTCGAAAGCGACGAGGAACAGATCGACGGCCTCGGCAGGCTGATCCTGCAAGACGAGGAATGTGCCCAGGTCGGCGTTATCGAGCGTGCCGCGTTCGACGGACGCGCTTTCGGCCATCTCCATCGCCTCGTCCAAACGACCGCTGCCGGTCCGGCGGCAGAAGAAATACCATTCCAGGGCACTGCTGCGATAGCGTTCCGAAAGATTCGCGAACCATTGCTCCGCGGTTTCGAAATCTTCCAGGGCCTCGTGCGTGCAGCCGGCGGAGCTCAACGCCCAGCCGGCCCAAGTCTCGGCGGCTTCGTTGGCGTAGGGAACGGCCTTTTCCCATTCGCGCTCGTAGGCGAAAGCGTCGGCGATTTGCACGCGCACCTGGGCGTGTCCGAGCCCGTAGTCCGGCTTGTCGAGATACGCCTCGAGCGTCGCCAGCCAGCGGTCCTTGTCGCCGCGTTTCGAATACATCGCGGCGAGCGACCGGTGGCTCTCGAGGGAAGGATCGACTTCGACCGCGCGCCGGAAGCACCGCTCCGCGGCGTCCCATTGCTGTTCACTGCTGTAGCGCAAGCCCAACGCTCGCAGGACCAGCGGCCACGATTGACTTTCGCGCTCCCAATCCGCGGCGCGCTCCTTCACCTGGTCCCACTGATCTTCAATCTGCAGCAATCGCCCCAGCGGCGAGTAGGGCATCGCCACCTTCATGATTTCGGCCGATTCCTCATCGTTCTGCGGCGAAAGCCGATGGCGGATGACCAATTCCCAGAGCGTGTTGCTCTGGTGACTCCAGGCGGCATCGTAGAGCAGCTTGCCGGCTTCCTTGTCGCAGGCCCAAATCGTGTGATAGAGCGGGCTGGCGTGGATTTCGAGCGTGTCGTAGTCAATCGAACCTTGCAGCGTTTTGACCGCCGCGAGTTTCTCGTCCAGGTCCCAGTTCCGCGTGTCCAGGAATCCGCGATAGGGATGCTGCGCCACCAACGGACGGAAAAACGCCACGGATTGCTCAGGATCGACGGCCAGCGAATCGCTTTCGAACGTGATCCGCCGCATGACTTGTAGGAACGAAACTTCGTTGATCATCTTGCCGAGCGCCGCCCAGGAGGGCTCGCTCGTGTCGAACGACGGTTTCGCGTTCTTCGGGTCCGGCTTGGCCGCAACGTCCGAGGCGTCCCACAGCGCCTTGATGACCTTGTTGCGGAGCTTGAATTCTTTCTCCGATGATTCGTCTTCGCCGAAGATATTGCCGAGAATCCCGCCCGCGCCGGTCCCTTCCTTGACCCGCTTCTTGACCGCGGGGGGCAGGTCGTCGATCTCGTCCAGCCGCGTGTAGATGGTCGACGCCAGGATCTGCGGCGCCTGCGCGGTCGCGCCATGCTTGACGCTCACGCCGCCGAAGGTACAAAGCCCGTCGTGAATCCGGTAGCACTCCGGCATGTTCGGCAGCGTTTCGAGGGCCATCGTAACGATGTGATTCGCTCCGTCCGATTGTTCGACCACGTGATAGCGCAATAAGTCGCAAAGCTGCGAGCCCTTGGGTTCCCGCGCTTTCAGTCGTACGAGCGCGTCCAGATCGCAGCGGACGTTGTGCTGCGCGGCCTCGATCCAATATGGCAGCGCCGCGCCGGCGCGGTCGGGCGCCTTTTCGGCCTCTTCCCAATCCTCGAGCGCGTTCTGATGCATGCCGCCGAGCGAATAAGCGTAGCCGCGATGCCAAAGCGCCGAGGCGTTGTCCGGCTGCTTGGCGACGAGGCGCTGGCCGTACAGCACGGAACGCGCCAGATAAACGTGCCGTTCCTGCGACCAATGCGTTTCGGTCAGCACTCCGAGGTTCGCATAGCAGCGCGCCAGGGCGGCCAGCCGCGCGGGGGACTCGCCGTCTTCGCGCAACAGAGCGTGCAACTTGCGCGCGGCGCGGAATTGCGAGATCAACGTCATCTGTTCCAGGAGCGGTTCGATTTCCTCCGCGACCGCGGCCTCAGGCTTCCACGTCAACGGCGCGCCCTTGACGCCCGCCTTGGCCAATAGCGCCGGAAACTCCGTGCGGGAATTTTCTTCCCACGAGGCGTACATCAATCGATAACGATTCACTCCCTTAGTGCTCCAGATGAAGCTCCCTTGCTCCTTGAGCGGCGGCTTTTGCCCGGAAAAGAGCGTGATCTTGTTCGGCTCTTCCGGCTCGAAATCCAATAACCAGGTCGAATACGCGCCCGATGTCGGCATCGTGTCGCCGATCACGGCGTCGCGCGTGATTTGGCCCAGTTCATGTCGCGCGGCGATCAGTATCGCCTGCCGCGCCATTTCGCGAATGATCGTGACCTTGGTTTCGCCGCCGTTGTCCATCACGCGGAAGTTGTGCGTGATGTCGAGACAAAACACCGGCGGATCAGCCGCGGTTTGCGCGGCGGCCGGAGACGTCGCCCAGGAACTGCACAGAATCGCAATTAGGCCAGCGAACGGAAGAATGAGCCCCACGCGTTTCATGACCGACGGTCCTTACGAGAGGTTTTTCGAAGATTTTTCGCGGTTCGTTGCATTGTCGGCAGTCGGCGACTTGGAAGTCAAGCAGTTGGCAGGCACGGTATAAACGAACAGCCACCTAACACTCGGACTTTCATCGTCTCGCTCGTACTCCTACACGTCGTTTTCGGAGATTCAGAGCGGCCCGCGAAACACGCGATACACGCAAAACGTGGAAACGTTGTGAAATCCGAACGGATGCTCCGTAGGGAATACATGCTGGTGTATGTCGAAAACAAAGGCAGCGACTTCGCGAGGCATCGCATTCGGAACCTCCTGCTAAATCATGACTTTTGCGTGTTTCGCGGGCCGCTCCGAGATGGGTAGTACGACGAGGTTCTTTCCCCCGCGCTGGCGCTTCGGGTTGGTATTTGGCGGCAGGCCTGTCATGGCTGCTTTCCACCCAGCCCGGCGGCGCTATAATCCTACGTCCGCCTGGTTCGAAATACCTCTTGGGAGTGCCCCGCCTGATGTCGCCTGCCCTGTCCCGGCCCACGAATTTGCGCGAACTGCGCGCCAGCGGTTGGAAATCCAAATCAGTCAAACAAGAGATTCACGATAATTTTCTGCGCGCCTTGGCGTCCGGCGAAGAACTGTATCCCGGCATCGTCGGCTATGACGACACCGTGGTGCCGGAGATCAACCTCGCGCTGCTGGCGCAACACGACATGCTGTTCCTGGGCGAGAAAGGGCAAGGCAAAAGCCGGCTGATGCGGTTGATCGGCCGTTTTCTGGACGAAGCGATTCCCTACATCGACCTGCCGGAGATTCCCGTCCACGACGATCCGTACCGGCCAATCACGTCCGCCGGTCGGAAGGCGATTGCGACGTTACCGGAAGAAAAAATCCCAATCGGCTGGTGGCGGCGCGAAGATCGTTACGCCGAACGCTTAGCGCCAGGCACCAAGTTCGCCGACATCATCGGTGAGATTGATCCCGCCAAGCTGGCCGGCGGCGTCAGCATGGCCGCCGAGGAAGCCCTCCACTTCGGGCTTATCCCGCGGATGCATCGCGGCATCTTCGCGGTGAATGAACTGCCCGAACTCGACGAGTTGGTGCAGGTCGGCTTGTTCAACATCCTGGAAGAACGCGACGTGCAGATTCGCGGCTACCCGATTCGCTTCGATCTCGACATTCTGATTCTCTTCAGCGCGAACCCGTCGACATACAACCGCTCCGGCAAGGTGATCCCGCAGTTGAAGGATCGCATTGGCTCGTTGATTCAGACGCATTACCCGCGGGAACGGGCGCTCGGGATTCAAATCATCGACCAGGAAGCTGGCGTCGACCTCGGCGGCGATTTTCCGGTCGTCGTGCCGTATTTCATGCGCGAAGTTGTGGAGCAGATCAGCATCGCGGCGCGGCGCTCAAAGTACGTCGATCAAAGCTCCGGCGTGAGCGCCCGATTCAGCCTGGCGAACTACCGCACGATGATCGCCAGCACGCGCCAGCGCGCGGTCCGCTTGGGCGAACGCCCGGCCGTCCCGCGGATCAGCGACCTGGGGCACCTGTACTCGTCGTCGCTCGGCAAGCTGGAGCTCGACCTGATGAGCAGCCATCAGATGTCGGAGCGCCAGGTCCTCGACGCCATCCTGGCCGAGGCGATTAAGACGGTATTCGACGAGTACGTCGATCGCCACGGGCTGGACGAGATCGGCAAGATCTTCACCTCGGGCGTGAAGATTGAAGTCGGCGATTTACTCCCCTCTGCGGCCTACGCCGATCGCCTGAAACGCGTCCCGCCCGCTTGGGACAAGGCCTTCGAAGTAAACGCCTCGTCCGACCCGGCCGTGCGGGCGTCCTGCGTGGAATTCGTCCTGGCCGGCCTCTACGCGACAGACCGCATCTCCCGCGCGCAACAACACGGGCGAATCGTCTACGAAACGTAAGTCTTCGCTCTGTTTTGAACCGCAGAGACGCGGAGACGCCGAGGAGAGGAGAATAGGGATCCGCTCACTGAAAACGGAACACTGAAAGATTCAAACTACCTCATCCGGTCGCACGGCGCGATGTTCCTCGACCGAGCGATAACAGGCGTCAACGAGGGCCATCGTACCAAGGTTGTCTCGGCCGCTGATTTCCGGTTCCGTTTGGTCTTCGAGGGCGCAGAGTAGTTGTGCCATCGGGCCGACGAACGCATCCGGGAACCAAACTTCGTCCCAGCGCGGTTGAAACCACTTGCCCGGGTGCGAGGCGACGGCGAAATCCAGCGTGCTCGGCACCCGCGCCGGATAACCGGGCCAGCCGATCGTGCCCTTGGCGAGTCCTTTCGTGCCTTCGACGCGCCAGCGAATGGACGTATCGGTCGGCGTCACGTCCTGATCGGGCCCCGCCCAGACGTCGTCCCACGATGAGGCTCGCAGGCCATCAGCGTATTCCAGGATGTACATGGCGATGCCATCGCGATGCTCGAACTTGCGCGACGTGCGCGGGTCGGGACGCACGCTGGCGAACACGCGCTCCGGATCGCCGAACCAATAGCGAAACGTGTCGAGGTGGTGAATGCTCATGATCCGAAGCGTGACCCAACCTTGCCGCTGCTGCCAGGGCATCCAATGCGGAACGGCGCGCATGTCGATCGTGGCGATCACCGGCTCGCCAAGCTCGCCGCTCGCCAGCAATGACTTGAGCGCGCGGACCGATTGGTCATAGCGCATGTTCTGGTTGACGGCCAGCGTGATGCCGGCCGCGTCGCAGAGTCGCACGATCTCCCGCGCTTCGGCGTAGTTCACGCCGAGAGGTTTCTGCGCGAGGATGCCGCGAATGTGTCCCGCGTGTTGAACAACCTCGCGCACCACGTCGAGTTGCACGTCCGGCGGCACGGCGATATCGACGACGTCGATCTCCTCGTCGCGGAGCAATTCCTGATAAGTCGCGTAAACCTTCGGAATCGCATGCCGCGCGGCGACTTCCTGGGCTCGTTCCGAACGACGCGCGGAGATCGCCCACGGGTTGAACCCAGCCTGGCGATACGCCACCAAATGGCAATCGGCCATGATGAAGCCGGCGCCGATGCACCCGATCTTCGGATCGCGATTCCGCGGCAGCTTCGGCAGATAGTCGAGACGAATCGAGTCAGGGCAATCCATACGGTTCCTGCACGCGGGTGGGCGATGAGGAAACCAGTAGAACAAGTTGCCGCCCGGATTGCACGAGGACCAATGCGATCGCATCGGCCAGCTGGGAGGCTGTGGGAGGCGTCTCCGACGCCGATGATGGTTGTTGTCGTGCGAGGAATTACCGCAGCTAGATGCGACACGGTCTCCATCGGCGTCGGAGACGCCTCCCACAGCCCAATGCTTGAACCGCGGCAAACTACCGCCGTTCGCCCGTATCAAGCAATACGCCAACGGCGAGAGCCACGCGGCGATCGAGTTCCCGTTTCGGGTCGGCCGTCATGTCCAGAACGTACTGATCGAACAGCGTGAACTTGCGGTCGAACTTGCCGAGCAGGCGTTCGTTCGTGCCGTCGCCGGCGACGATGATGTAGTTCGTCCGCAGCGCGCCCATCATCGGGCCGACAAACCGCCGCAGCATCGCCAGTAGCAAGGAATCCTCCAACGCCACGCACATCGACTGCCCGGTGGGCGTGAAGGCCACCCAGCGTTTGCGAAAGATGTTCGTCAACTGATTCTTCCGCAGCCGGGCGAGCGGCGCGCCGGACTCGTCGAGAATCTCGAAGTGCGAGAACAACAATTGAATGCGATTCACTTGAGTGATTGAGAGCAGCCGTTCCCGCCGCGTGTCATCACGGTAGAACGTGACGTGGCGCTTCGGATAAAGCAATGCGAAGGCCACGACGCCGAGCACCATGCCCAGAACGATGCCGCCAACTCCGAACGTGGCTTGCAGGCCCTCGGGCTGGCCTTCCAGCATGGAAGCGATACTGACGCCGAGGACAATGCAGGCGGTGACGCTCAATAACGCGGCGGACAGCGCCAGCAATTGCCGCAACAGGTGCGTTGGCCGCTCCACGAACAAGATGCGCTGGTTGTGATCGTCCGAGATGTAATACTTCTCGTTAATCGCGATCCGCTTTTGCACCAACAGGAAGCGATCCCGGTCGAAGGCTTCGTCCAGGGCGTGAACTTCGTGGATTTCCGGGGCGTCCAGCGTCATAGCCATCGGATCTGCTCGTGGTTGGCGGAATTGGTCCCAGTAAAGATGAGAGACGCCCAGGCGATTGGCAATCGCCGGCTGGAATTTGCGACGCGGCGGTGGTAGGTTTTCTTCGATCCAGCCCTCCTTGCCCTCCTAGGTGGAACCATGCGCACCTTCGTTTCACTCGCGTTGCTCCTGCTGGCCATGACGACGTCGGCCGCCCGAGCCGAAGAACCGGCTACCACGTTGAACCTCTGGCCAGGAAAACCGCCGGGCGAGACGAAGGAACTGCCGCCGGAAGCGGACACCACCAAGGACACAGATAATCTGATCGCCGGCCGCCGCTTGCAGCGGATTGGGAACGTCTCGACGCCCTCGCTGGCGATCTATCGGCCCGCGCCGGACAAGGATACCGGCGCATCGGTCGTAATCTGCCCCGGCGGCGGCCATCACATCCTGGCCTACGATCTGGAAGGGACCGAGGTCGCCGAGTGGTTGAACACGATCGGCGTGACCGGCATCGTGCTGAAGTACCGCGTACCGGCTCGCGATCAGGAGAAACGCTGGCTCGCCGCGGTGCAGGACGGGCAGCGGGCCGTGAGCCTGACGCGCTCCAAGGCCGAGGAATGGAAGCTCGATCCCAAGCGGATCGGCATTCTCGGCTTCTCGGCCGGCGGCGAGACCGCGGGCTTGACCGCGATCCTCGAAGAGCGGCAATATGAAGCTGTGGACGACGTCGACCAGGTTTCCTCGCGCCCCGATTTCGCCGTGCTGATTTACGCCGGCGGCTTCGCGGAAAAGGACAGCCCGACGTTGAAGCCCTACGTGAAACTGACCTCGAATACGCCCCCCATGTTTCTGGTTCACGCCATCGACGATCCAGTCCCCGTCGCCAATAGCCTGTTGCTCACACTGGGCCTCAAACAGGCCAACGTCCCTGCCGAGTTGCACGTCTACTCGACAGGCGGGCACGGATATGGACTGCGGAAGACCGAGCAACCGGTCACCCATTGGGCCGATCGTTGCGGCGAGTGGATGCGCGAAAGCGGCTTGCTGACGCGGACGCCGTGACCCCGAGCCGAACGCGATGAGCGAACGACAAGTCGTAGTTTACTCGGCCGCCAACCGCTTGCAGGCGGCGCTCCTACAACAAATGTTGGACGAGCACGGCATCGCCGCGCTTGTGGTGAACGACGGGCTCACCGGCGAAGGGGGCGAACTGCCGCTCGGCCTCTCGACGGCGCCGCGCGTAGTCGTGGCGGCCAGTGACGCCGAGATAGCGCGCGAATTGGCGCTCCGCTTCGAACGGCAACTCGCCGCGCGCGGAGAATTCGCCCGCGACGAACCCCCGGACATGATCGACGACAGC
>JALHLM010000154.1 GCA_022844585.1 Pirellulales bacterium
GCCGGTCACTTCCAGATAGGCGTTCAGGAATTCATAGGCGGCGTCGCGACGTCGTTCCGCTTCCAAATCCATAAACAGGAACGCCGCCTCGCTCAGCACGTCGATCCAGCGCAGCGAAGGATTGAATTCGATCCCGTCAAAAGCGGTGATGCGATCGTTCCACAACAGCAAATTGCCGAGATGCAAATCGCCATGGCCCTCGCGCACAAAGCCGTACGCCAGCCGTTCACGATACAACTCCGATAACGTCTGCTCTTGTTCTTGTCGCCACGTGTCGAGTTCCGCGACGATCGCCGTATGCGACGCCGGCGCTTGCTCGCGCAATAGTTCGAACACGTCGCCGACGTTTTTTGCAATCTGCGCCGGCGATCCCAATCCGGTGGGCGTCGGAATATTCCGCAGCGAATCATGAAACTCCGCTAACTGCCGTCCGAACTCCCGGAAATGACTCGCGGTCGTCTTTCCCGCGAGCATTGCGTCCGCCAGCAGCGAGCTTTGATCGAACTGTCGCATCCGCACCGCGTACTCGATCGGCTCGCCGTCGCCGTTGACAGTACATGCTTCTGCCGGCCCGGTGATCGGCACGACGTCCAAGTACAACTCCGGCGCCAATCGCCGATTGAGCCGCAACTCTTCTTCGCAACACGCGCGTCGCAAATCCAATGTCGAGTAATCGACAAAATTGAACCGCACCAGCTTCTTGATCTTGTAAGCGAACTCGCCGGTCAGGACGACCCAAGAGATATGCGTCTCTAACAACCGCAGCTCGCCGACCGGATGCCGAAATGCGGTGGCACGCTGCAATCCTCGGATCAGCGGCGGTTGGTTGGCATCGTTCGCCATGCCCGTATTGTCGGCAATTCGCGCCGCGCTGTCTAAGCCCAGGGCAGGCCACCAATGTCGTGCCACATGGATAGACTCCGAGGGCCTGCCTTGGGCTTGATCGCAATCCATCGTTGCTGCAGCTACGGCTTTCGCGCCACCAGCAACAACTCGCCCGAGCTGAGCGTAAACGGCGTTCGATCCTTCGCTCCCCAAGTGCCAACCACTTCCAGTCCGGCGGCCTGGACCATTTCGATAATCTGGCGACAGGTGTAAATGCGGTACGAAGCGGTGCGGCGGTCGAATTTGCCGTCGACGATGAACGTGTACTCCACCTGCAATCGCCCGGTGAGCGGGTCATAGTCCCGCTTGGCCAACGTGTAGATCTCGCCGATCTGATACCAGGCGTTCATTTGCACGCGGGAGAGAATGGACTCCGCCACCATGGGACATTCCAAGAGCAGTTTGCCGCCCGGCGACAGCGCTTGAGCGGCGCTCCGCAGAAAGCTCTGGTTTCCGGCGTCATCGAAGTACGCAAAACTGTTTCCAGTGCAGAACACGCCGTCGAAGGCGTTCTCCCACGGCAGACGGCGCACATCGCCGACTTGGAATTCCGCCTGCACACCCAGTTCGCGGGCGCGCGTCTGGGCTTCCGCAACGTAGGGGGCCGCGATGTCGACGCCGGAGACGCGGTAGCCGCGCTGGGCAAGTTCGAGCGCCACCCGACCAAACCCGCAGGGGGCGTCCAGCATGCGTGCGCCTTGGGGAAGCTCCAATAGCGACTCGATGCGATCAGCGTCGGCGCTGTTCTGTTCCGGCCGAACCGCCGCGCGCCACATGTCGAGGGCCACGCCCTCGAAAAACGTCTGCCACCATTCCGCCATTCGAGATTCCTTCGCTGTCGCTAACTCGGTTTCGCCGCAGTTCGAATATCAACGCTCGCGCGATGCGCGGTCAGTCCCTCGGTGTCGGCCAGCATCCGCACGTCGTCCGCCGCGGCGGCAAGTCCCGCGGCGGTGTAATGAATCACGCTCGTGCGGCGCAGAAAATCATTCGCGCACAAGCCGCTGGCGAATCGCGCCGTCCCGCCGGTCGGCAAGACGTGCGACGGCCCGGCGACATAATCTCCCAACGCCACGGGCGTGTGATTTCCCAAGAACGCCGCGCCGGCATGCGGGATTCTTTCCAGCAGCATCTCGGCGTTATCGGTGGCGATATGCAAATGCTCCGGCGCGAGCTCGTCCGCCAACTGGCACGCCTCGTCGGCGCTCTTGACCAGAATCAACGCGCCGAAATCACTCAAACTCTGCAACGCCAAATCGCCGCGCGAAAGTTGCTGTGTTTGTCGCAACAATTCCGCCGCGGTGGCTTCGAGCACCTGCGCGCTCCAGGTAATCAGAATGCTCGATCCCGGCGCGTGCTCCGCCTGCGCGAGCATGTCCGCGGCAGTGAAATCCGGCCGCGTTGATTCATCGGCCAGCACCACCACTTCGCTCGGCCCGGCAATGGAGTCAATATCCACCGTCCCATACACATGACGCTTGGCGAGCGCAACAAACAAGTTGCCCGGCCCGACAATTTTGTCCACGCGCGGAATGCCCTCCACGCCATAAGCCAGCGCCGCGACGCCTTGCGCCCCGCCAAGCCGATAGACCTCGGCAATTCCCAACTCGTGGCACGTTGTCAACAGTTCTCGATTGAAGGCGCCAAAAGGCGTTGGCGGCGCAATGACGGCCAACTCTTTCACGCCGGCCACTTGCGCCGGCACGGCGGTCATCAAAACGGTAGATGGATAAGCCGCCGCCCCGCCCGGCACGCACAAGCCCACGCGCGAGAGCGGCAGATACCGTTGCCGCAGATATCCGCCGTGCGGCCGCTCGACGCGTACATCGCGATGCAAGATCGCCGTTTGAAACGTGCGAATGTTTTCGCGAATGCGACGCACCGATGCCAAAAACTCAGGCGCTGCGCTACGATGCGCCTCGGCCAGTTCCGCTTCCGGCACGCGCAACGTCTCGGCCGTCGTCGTCGCGCGATCGATCCGCCGCGAATAGTCCAGCACCGCCGCAAGGCCGTGGGACTGCACGTCGCCGCAGATTTTTTCTACCACCTGTGTCGGCGAAAGCGGCTCGCCAAATACGTCGATGGTCCGCTGCCGCCCGGCCTCGCTGACCACGTTGCCCGCCGGGCTGAGTCGGGCGCGCAACTCCGCCAACTGACTGCGCCAATTGGCGTTTCCTGCGTCAATGCGGGTAATTTTCAGTTCAGCCATCGTCGCGCGTCATCCCAGGGAAGTAGGTCAAACCTCCCATTGTGCGGAGTGGCGCTACGGACGCCTAGGGGCGCGCCAAGGTTCGCGCCCGGCGACAAGATTTCGTCTCAAGGACTACCCACCGAAATCAGAAACGGCACGAGCACAAAGACCACGCCGAGAATGGCATAAATCACGCCGAGAACTTGCGCGGACGTTCCCTCATAGACGCGCCCGCGCTTGTCGGTGATGCGCTGGTGCAAGACGCCACGCACGCCCTTGACGGTGAGGAACAGCCCCAAAGCAATAAACAACAGTATCACCGCCCACCGAAACGCCGGGCTGGCGTTCAAGGAGTCGCGCACGTTGTCCGGAATCAAATGCTTCAATCCGCGCATGGATTTACCCTCCGGTGGTTCGAGTTCGGATCGGAAAGATTATGCGGCCGCGGCCGAACGGCGACAAGCTGAATCGCGCTCGTGGCGCCCCGGCATGGTTTTGCAAGCTACGCTTGATAAGTCGAAAGTGCCGACAATCAGGGAGAACCGCCCATGCTCGAAAAAGAAATCGAAGCCGGATTGCAAACGGTCGGCGAAAATGAAAACGGGCCAACGCTGCGGCGATGGTTGACGATCGCCATGGGCGTCGCCTGTGGCGAGATTGTCACTGTCACGACCCTGGCCTTCGCGCTCGCGAAGTTAGGAAAAGATCTGCCGCCGGCGGTCGTGTTGACGATCGGCATTGGCTACCACATCGGCGCGGTGGCCGTGGCGATCGCATTATTTCGCCGCGTGAAGGTCGATCTCGGTCGCCATCACGAACGCGCCGTACCACTCTGGCTATTGAAAAGCTTCGGCCCGTTCCTCTTCGGACCGTACTTGATGCTCCCCCTCGTGGCCTTCGCGAAACAAATGCCGCATCCCTATATCTGGATGGCCTGCGTCCTGATCCTCGGCTCCGCCAGCTGGTACGGCGCGTTGGCCATCTATGTCGCGGCGCTCTGGTTCCGCAACTGGGCGACCGCGACGATGGAAATCGTCACGTTCACGCCTGTAGAGCCTGATGCGGTGCCAAAGCCGGCGCGCGACTACCTGGATTCCTGCACCAGCGAGTTCGAAGCCCTGGGATTTGAGCTGATCGGCAACTACCGACAAAAGCAAAACGAACAGCAGTTCGTCCGCATCTTCTCCGGCGCCGACGGCAAGTTCATCGGCGAAGCCGTTCACTGCGCAGGTTACAAACTGAAAACCTGCGCGATGTTCAGCCTCCTTGCGGACGGAACCTACATCGAGTCCGCCCCCTTGGACATCGGCGAAGTCCCTCACGCTCCAGAAAAACTGGTGATGCGCGGCGGCGCCGGCAACACCGTGTCGGAACTTTTAAACAGTCACGGCGCCACGGTCCAAGCGGAATGCGCCCAACGAGAAACGGAACCCGTCAGCATCCCGCCCGGCAAACTGGAATCCGTCACCCACTACGGCCTCTTCCTCTCCAACGAATCCCTCGTCGCCCAAGGCATCCTCACCGAAAACCCCTACGCCCCGCTCAAGGAAGTAGCGGAACGCGAAATCGCGGAACTAATCCCCGAGGCCGTCGGCGCTTAACGCGAAGGATTCACCACGGAGTCACGGAGACACGGAGGGGAAAAACATCTTGAACCGCGGAGGCGCTGAGACGCGGAGAGACAAAGACAAAGAGAGGAGAGAGAGAGTGTGTGTGTGGTGTGTGTGTATGTTTGAATGACGGATTTTCAGCGCGGATCTATGGGTAGAAGATGGAATCAAAGTGTCGAACGGCTAATGCGCAAAGCGTCGGCCCACAAGAGATCATTCCGCCATTCGACATTCGACATTCGACATTCGAACTTGATTCGTCATTCAAATTTAGAACTTAGACCTTCACCCTCCGTCCTTCCTCTGCGTCTCAGCGCCTCCGCGGTTCAATTGCGTCTACGCTCCGTGACTCCGTGGCGAACTATTCGCCCAGCAGCTTCGCCGTCGCCAGCCAGCAGAGTTCGCCGTTCGCGCGTTCGATGCGATCGCCGAACTCCAACGCCGCCACGGCGCCTTTGCTGAACGCGATCGAACTCGGCGCCGCGCCCAGTAGTCCGCCGGCCCACATGCTGATATCCGGCGCGTGTCCCACCCAGGCCACGTCCCGTCCCCGAGAATGCTGATTCGTCCAGGCGATCAGCCGATCCAGTTGCGACCCCGGCGCGAGTTCTTCCAGCTCAATCAACTCCGGCTCCTCCGGCAGCGCCCGGACGATGACCTCCGCGGTTTCTCGCGCGCGGACCAACGGGCTCGTCGCAATCAACTCCGGCGCAAAGCCCGCGCCCAGCAACCGCTCGACGACCGCCCTGAAGCGTTTCTTGCCGTCCTTCGTGAGCGGGCGCAGATTGTCATCCGGCCAGCGCGGGTCCCCATGTTGCCCCGCCCAGGCATGACGAATTAAGTACAGCATCGGTCCTCCCTGATTTCCCCGCGCCCATCATAGTCGGGTGAGTTCACCGATGCACGTTTTCGCTTCGATTTCCGCGCTCGTCATGCCTCGGCAATCTCGACGCCCAGCCGCCGCCCAATTTCCGCCAGGATCGCGCGATCGCTCGCTGGTCGCGCGGCGCTCCCCGCATGGGTGCGATCGGAGGCAATCCAACCTCGCAAATGCAAAAACATCGCCGCCGAATGTTTGTACGCCGGCGTCGGCGCGCGGAAAGTCAAATTGCCAAGGTATTGCAGCGTGTCGTTCAACTCATAGAACGCGGGATCGCCCGCCGCCCAATAGGCGTCCCGCCGCGCAAACAAGTCCGGCGCGAACGTGCTCAAGCCCAGCAGGTAGTCGCTGCCGTACATGACCATATCGATGGCCAGATCGTTCCCAGTGTAGACGCGGAACTCCGGCCGCGTCGCGTTGCGCAGCACCAGCCGCTGCCACTCAAGTTCTCGGCTCAACGACGAATGCTTTGCGCCGATGCAGGACGGAATCGCCATCATTCGCCGGTAAACGTCCAGCGAATAGATTCGCCCAAACGGCGCGAACATCGTCCCCAGTTCGAAGCCGATCCACCGGTCGCAAAGCTTGCCGAGCGATTGATAGCTCTCGATCAACGCATTGTCATCCTGCTGCGTGAGCCCGAAGGACTGAAACACCACCGGCGTGCCACCGTGATGGGTGATGGCTTCCATCGCTCGGGCATACGCGTCACGATCGAACGGCGCGCCCGGCTGATCGCCGACAAACGCCCCCGCGACGAACGCCCTTCCCGCGGCCACTGATCGCGTTTCCTCCAACACTCGCAGCCGTTCCGCCGGCGAGAGCAGATTCACATAGCCGGTATCCATATTCACGGCCGGCGTCAGTCCGGCCGCCCAGGTGCGTTGGGCATGGGCGCGAAACGCCAGCCAATCGATCGCGTCGCCGGAATCGAACGGGAGCAAAATTGCCGAGATACCTTCGACCTTCCGCCGGGGTTGAATCAGGCTGAGCGGGTCGACTGCGAGTGGGGACATCCGCGCGCTAACCTCGTGGCAAGGGAATTGGTCGCCAAACTGCCATTCTCGGCTCCGAGACGCGGCGCGATCAAGTACGCGGCGACACGCGTACAGAGAGTCGTCCCGGCAAGAGTTTCCCTCGGCATTGAATCGGGTACACTACCGGGACCAAACCACTTCGGCCGCTCAGCCGTGACCACTCGCCGTTGTCCGCGTTTCATTCCGATCCGGCCCACGAAAGGAAACCTGCCATGCGAAAATTCTGTCTGACCGGACTGGCCGCACTGGGACTCATCCTCCCCGCGGCGCAATCGTCGTTTGCCGCTGATCCCTGGGGATTGAAAGAAGGCGCCGTGACCCTCACTTCGGCCGGCCCGATGGTGTTCGGCCCCAACGGCATCCTGTTCATCGGCGATCCGAAAGCCGCCGCCGTCGTGGCCATCGCCACCGATGACGAAGCCGGCGATCCGACGCAAGCAAGCTTCGATTTACCGAACGCCAACCTGAAGCTGGCCGAGGAACTGGGCGCCGACCCGTCCAAGCTCCGCATCGCCGATCTGGCGATCAACCCCGCCAGCGGCAACGCCTACCTGAACGTCGCCGTCGGCGAGCCGGCCCAACCGGTCCTAATGCGGATCGACACGAAGGGCGCGATCACCGTGTTCCCGCTGACGAACGTCCGCCATTCCCGTGTCGATCTGGCCGGCGCCCCGGCCAGCGCCCAAGGCCGCCGTGGCGATCCCCGCGACGACTCGATCACCGACCTGACGTTTGCCGAAGGCAAGCTCTACATCTCCGGGCTCACCAGCAACGAAGCGTCGTCCACGGTCCGCGAACTGTTCTTCCCCTTCGCGGATAAGGAGAAGGGCACGAACGTCGAAATCTATCACGCCGCCCACGGCCGCGTGGAAGACGACGCCGTCGTTCGGGCGTTCGCTCCGCTGATGATCGACGGCGAACCGGTCCTGCTGGCCGGCTTCACCTGCACGCCGCTGGTGAAATTCCCGTTGAACGAGATCGCGTCCGGCGAAAAAGTCCGTGGCACGACCGTCGCCGAGTTGGGCAACCGCAACCGCCCGCTCGACATGATCGTGTACGAGCAGGACGGCAAGACGTTCGTCCTGATGTCCAACAGCGCCCGCGGCGTGATGAAGATCAGCACGGAAAAGCTGCAAGAAAACGCCGGCCTCAGTGAACCGGTGCCCGACGGCAACACCGCCGGCCAACCGTTCGAGACGATCGCCGAATTGAAAGGTGTCGAACAACTCGACAAGCTCGACGCCAAACGAGCCGTCGTCCTGATCAAAACCGACGCCGGCGTCGATCTCCAAACCATCGACCTGCCGTAACTTACAGAACGAATAGAAATCGGGGCGCGGCAAATCCGCGCCCCGATTTTGCAACTGAATGACACTAGCCCGACGCGCAAGCGAGGGGGAGAGGACGTGGAAAAAATGACACGTCCCACTCAAGTCAATCGTCAACTCCCCCTCGCTTGCGCGTCGGGCTAGTGTACTGACGTTTTTGCGCCCCAACGGGGCGACACGAACTCCATCCAATCCCCGCCGAGATCCCATGCGCAAGCTCCTCCTTGTTCTCGCGCTCTCGCTGCTCGCCCCCACCGCCCACGCCGGCGAATTCAACAAAGTCCTCAGCGTCGGAGACGCCGCCCCAGCCTGGAAAAGCCTTCCAGGCGTCGACGACAAAGAACACTCCCTGGCCGATCTGCCCGAAGACAAACTCGTCCTCGTTGTCTTCACCTGCAACAGTTGCCCCGTGGCGGTGAAATATGAAGGCCGCATCGCGGAGTTCGCCCGCACCCACGCGGACGACGTGGAAGTCGTCGCCATCAACGTCAATCGCGTCCCCGAGGACAGCCTGCGGAAAATGAAAGAGCGCGCTGAACAGGAAAAATTCCCCTTCGCCTACCTCTACGACGAATCGCAGCAAATCGCCAAGGACTTCGGCGCCACCGGCACGCCTGAGTTTTTCTTGCTGAACAGAGAGCGCCAACTAGTTTACATGGGCGGCATGGACGATAATGACGATCCGGCGAGGGTCACCAAGCACTACCTGGAAGACGCCTTCCAAGCCGTGCTCCAAGGCAAGTCGCCCGAGACCCCCGAAACCTACGCCCAAGGGTGCCGCATCCGCTTCGCCCGTGAGCGCAAACGCTGAGTACACGTGCGGAATGAACACCACTAGCCCGACGCGCAAGCGAGGGGGAGTTGACGTGGGTGGAGAATATCGGCCGTACTCATTGCCGACGTCCGCTCCCCCTCGCTTGCGCGTCGGGCCTAGTGTAGATGTTCCTGCGCAATAGTCTTGTTCATCCCCTCCCGCCAGCCGCTTTCGCCAGGTTCCCCGTCATGTCCGGATTGGATCGCAGAAGTTTCCTCGGTGCATCCTTGGGAGGCATGGCGGCCGCCCTCACTCTAGGTCAACGAGCCGCTGGCCAGGAAGCGCCGGCCGCCGCTTCGAGCGCCGCGCCGGATGGGCTGTTCCTCACCTGGCAGCGCGATCCCACGACGACCATGGCGATCCAATGGATCGGCCCCGATGCCGGCGCCGATCAGGTCTCGTTCAGCACGCTGAACGCGGACAAGTTCCAATCACAGCCGACAGAGCTGCGCCCGTTTCCGGACACCGATCTCAAGGTGCATCGCTGCGAATTATCTGGCCTCGCGCCGGGCAGCGAGTATCAATTCCGCATCAACGGCGGCAGCGGGACCTATCGCTTCCGCACGATGCCGGCGACATCGACGAACACCATTCAATTCGTCTCCGGTGGCGATTGTGGCACGGACGAACACGCTGAGGCAACGAACGCCCTGGCGGCCAAACAGGAACCCTACTTCGCTTTGCTCGGCGGCGACCTGGCCTACGACAACGGCGAATCGCCCGAGACGTTCCTCACGTTCCTGCGCAACTACAGCCGGCAAATGATCGACCCGACCGGCCGCCTGATCCCAATGATCACTTGCATCGGCAATCACGAAGTTAACGACAAGCAAGGGCCGGCCAGCGTCCGCGCGCCGCATTACCTCAGCGTGTTTGACGGCTTCTTCACCGACAAGCCCTATGGTGTTCTCGATATCGGCGACTACCTGAGCTTTGTCTTGCTCGACTCCGGCCACATTGCCCCCATCGGCGGCGAACAAACCTCGTGGCTGGAGCAAACGCTGGCCGCGCGTCAGGACAAACAGCACCTGATCGTGGCCAATCACGTGCCGGCGTATCCCTCGTATCGCGCGCCGGAAGGCGAAAACGGCGAGTACGGCACCGGCGAGGAAAATCGCAAATACTGGTCGCCGCTCTTTGAGCGTTACAATGTCGACCTGGTGCTCGAGCACCACGATCACACGTTTAAGCGCACGCACCGCATGGCCGGCGGACTCAAAGACAAAAACGGCGTCCTCTACCTCGGCGACGGCTCTTGGGGAAAATTGCGCACGCCGAAAACGCCGGAAGAACGCCCCTACCTGGCCGCCGTCAGCGAAGCCTACCACATGACGGTCCACCGCCTCGAAGGGGACGACCGCTTCCACGTCGCCATCGACTCCACCGGCCGCGTCGCCGACACCTGCACCACCACCAGCAAACGCGCCGCCCGCCGCGGCTAGTGATTTTCGAGCAAGCGCCACACTAGCCCGTAGCGCCAGCGAGGGAGAGTTGACCCCGCCATACAAACGCGGATCAAACTCTCAACAATCGCCAGCAGCATCATCAAACGCGCCAGCATCAGCTAGTCGCCTACGATCGCGCCCCAAATAATCTGGCCGACGATCACATACGCGTTGTCCCAGGCCTCGGCGCGGAAAAACGTAACCGGCATCTTCGGGTCGCCAATGAAGGGCCGGAGCACCCAGCCCATTTGGATGCCGACAAACGCGTAAACACCGAGCCACGCCCGCCGCATGAATGTGTGCCGCGGGTTCTTCGCCGCGAGCGCCCGATAGTTCTCATGCAACAGGTACTGGCCGGAAAACCCGGCGATGGCGAACATCGCCGCGTTAAACAACGTCGCGGCGCGATAGCTTGGCGAACAAGCGTACCAGAACAACGTGAAGGGCGCGAGCGACACCAGCACCATCGTTAGTCCGGCCTGGCTGGCCGCCACGGCGCGCAGCGCCTGGCGCAAATCGTCGCGCAGACCAAGCAACGTGTTCAGCACGACAAAACTCGGTAGCGCAATCGCAAATGTCGCCAGCAACAGCAGCGGCGTCTTGATCGCCGAATACAACACCTGCCAGGCGCGCGGATACGCTTCTCCGCTAAAACTCCCCATGCAGGCACCGTAGCCCATCGCCAGGCACAGCAGCAGCAACGACAACCGGCGCGTCGTCCCGGCGGCCTGTCGTCCGGCGCCCGGAATCCGACGCCGGAGTACGTCGTCCACCACGCGTTCGAGGCGTCCGACTACGGATTTCCCACCAGCAGCGACCATAGCAAGTGAAACACCGCTTCGAAAAAGCTCGAACCGCGGGGACGAAACCAGGCGAACGGCGCGTCCGGATCTCCGATAAAGGGACGCAAGAGCCAGCTCATTTGCGCGCCCACCAGTCCGAACACCGCGATCCAAACGACGAACACCTTGCGCACGTGAGCTCCGAGCAACTGGCCCGGCAGTCGATCCAGCGGACCCAACGTGCCCGGCGCCGGTAAAACGAGTTCCACCATCATCACATCGTCTGCATCCTCGCTGGCCGAACCTTGGTCCGCCGTGGCGGCAACCTGCGGAACCGCTTTCGGCAACGCCGATTCGCGTTCTCGAACACGCCCGGCAGCGACACTGAGCCGATTCAGAGTCTGCATCAAGAACGACAGACCGAGAAACCCGGACACCGCGCACACGATAACATTCAACAACACAATGAACTGGTAGCTGACGCTG
>JALHLM010000155.1 GCA_022844585.1 Pirellulales bacterium
AGGCGGATAATGTCACTGACCCGGTTTGGGACGCCTGCCGTCACCTGCTAGAATCGGGGGTATGGAAGAGAACTCCACCTCAATTCTCTCCTCAACATGACTGACGATCACAATATCGGCGTGGAAGCGGCCGGCAACGACATCAAAGCTGGTCGACTGAGATTGTTCTCCGGCGCGCCGTCTCGTACCACATGGGCAGCCGACCTAGCCAATACACTGCGTGAGAGGTTTGGTATCGAAGTGGTGTTTGTCAGTTGTCTGACTAATGCAGAGAAGCGGGAGTACGAGACGGCGTACAACGGAGCGGTACAGGCTCATATCGACGAAGTTTTCGGGCAAGGGGCGCTGGCTGGTGCAATGGAAGAGGTGCAGATGCGGCGGAAAGCACGGTACGACGAGTACTTCGCTTGACCATTTTCCAATTGGCGCATGGGCAAACGGTACCATCACCTATTTGCGCCTGGACGCGACCAAACACCCCGGGACGTGGTATCATGCCGCCGAAGCTCGTTCAGACTGGTGTCACGGCGTCCTTTCTGGAGTTGCAAATGGCGGATGAATCGTCGCGCAAATGCATTGAATGCGAAGGGGAAATGTCCCCCATCGTTATCATTGACAGGAATTATCGGCACATGGAGTCGCTGGCGTATCGCCTGCCGGAAGATCGCGTGAGCTTCTGGAGCGGCAAGTACGCGACGGCCGGCGCCGTCCAGGCGCTTATGTGCGCGAATTGCGGGCGCATCGCCCTCTATGCCGGCGCGCCGGAGGTGTAAGCATTCGCCCAGCGCAACAAAAACCGCCGAGCACCCACGCGCGGTGTCGGCGGTTGTTCGATCTACAATCGACTAGCGCCGCTTCCGCTTCCGGATGACGCCGGCCGTGCCGATCAGGCCGATGGTGGCGAGGGCGGAGGTGCTGGGCTCGGGGACGGGAGAAAACTCGACTACGTAGTTCCTAACATCACGGTTGTCCGGGTAGTCGTTCCAGCCATGAAATCCGAAATAGCCAAACACTGCGTAGTCCTCGATTAGCCCAGAATCGTTTGGTTCTCCTGGCTGCCAATTGCTGTAGCCGAAAGCCTGTCCGTCGCTGCCACCTCGCCAAAACAGCTCTCCTGCTTCGGGACCCGTCATCCAACGCCAGTCCCCTTCGACGCCTCTATCCGCAGCGCCGATCCATCGCGGCATGCCACTAATTGACCAAAGCTCCGTCCTGATAAAGGCATCCTCGCTAGCCGTGGTGATCGTGGCCAAATACCCGCGAACACCCATGAATTCAAGTGACTCGGCCGCAACTTTGGCTGCATCCCACGTACTCGAATCGGTGCCCGGGAGGAAGTAATCTGAGGCGGCGTAGAAGTGGCCATTGATTGGATTGAATCGCGGGCATGGCCCACCGGAGCGGGGGTCATCGGGCAATCGTGGACAATAAAAGGTGCCACCAGTTGCGACAGATGTCGAGAACAGGACCAGTGCGATTAGAGTGCCGGCCCAACAAATGAAGAAACGCATGATACCGAACCTCGACAATTTGCCCCTGTCGAAGCCTCGTCACGCTGCTGGACTGGCGAGAATGCCAGCACGAGACAGCCTCAGTGTAAAGCCGCCCGTTGAGGAGGGCAACAGAATTCGTCATGCCTGCCGCCCCCGCTAGAATCGGGGACATGGAAGATCCAGACAAACGACTGACTTAAATCAAATCGGACCTCGACTACTGCCGCCGAGGCATTCGCCTACTGTTGATGTGGGCAGTCGTAATCTCGGTCAGCATCTTCGCCCTGGCGATTCTGGTCGTCGCGACCCGCCGCTAACTATTTTCCATTTGGCGCGCGGGCAAACCGTACCACCGGGTGCATCCCGGGGTTTGTCGTGGTTGGGGCTAGGCGGCTTGGTGGTAGTGGCGTTGGTTGGAGCGTTTGGCGGGGCGGGTTTGCCAGAATTGTTCACGCGGTTGGGGTGGGCTGAGGTGGCCGCCGACCAGTTGGAGCAGGGGCTCGGCTCCCTGGTCCCAGAATTTTTCGGTGCCTTTCATGCGGCAGTTGATGGGCTTGATCGTCGACTCGACGTGGCTGCTGGTGATGGGCAGGCGCCAGCGGCGGTACTCGGGATAATTCATGCGCGAGCGTTGGTTGCCGAGTTAGCGCATCGCATCGGCGAACGCTTCGACTTTCTCCGTGGTGGCGATCGCGGTTTGAGCGATCACTTGCGGAGCGGCACGCGTTCAACTGCTTCGGGCGCCGGCTCGAGCGGTTCCGCTGCGCCAAGAAAAGCCTTGATTTCCCGGGAAATCTCGGCCATTTGCGCCGGATCGATCAACGTCTCGGGAAGGTGGGGCGTCGGATCTTCGACATGCATCTCGCTGGTCATCGCCAGCAGACAACTCACCTTGGTCTCGCGCCACCAGGAATCGGCGGAGTGCGGCTCCGCGGCGCGCGGACGCAGTTGAATGCGACCGCCATCGACTTGAATGCACGCCACCGCGGGCGGCGCGGGACCCGGACTTCGTCGCTGAATCGGTAACGGCAATTGCTGAACAGCGATCACCGCGGCGCGGCAGTCCGCCACGAGTTCACTGCCAATGCACCGCGCGATGAATGCGATTGGCACTGACCTTGACCTCGGCCAACACCCGCAAGTCTGCTTCGGCCTGCTGATAGCTCGCCGAACACGCCGCCGCATGCCCCACCTTTTTCAGCAGCGCCGGGCTGAGCGTCTCGTCAGGCCCCATCCCCAACACGCGCGCCCGAGGGAAAAAAAGACCGCCGACATCGAGGGCAGTAATACCTGTCTTTTATACACAACTCGCCTCTCGGGGGCCCAAGGGTTTTCCAGGCGGTGGCAGGACAACTGCCTTCTCGAATTCCCGGACCGTGCCGAAGGCGGGATGCGTAGTGGAGTTAGCCGTTGTGGCGGGATGGACCCCTTGGGCCAGGGCTGGCTCGTTGGCGTGGAGCCCTGGCATGTCGTCTCCGGCATTGTCTTTGCTGATGGAAGTGTTTTCCCAAGTTCGAGATTTTCGCGATCCTCGTGGGAAGCGGCATCCTTTGCCGGCGGTGCTGTCGCTGGTGTTTCTCGGCCTGCTAGCGCGGATTCGCGAGATGGCGGTCTTGCAGCGGTGGGCGGAGGCGCATTGGGACGATCTGAAAGAACCGCTCGGGTTTACACGTGAGCAGCGGCCGCACGCCACGACGATCAGCCGCGCGTTGGCGGCTTGCTCGCTGGCGGATTTTTCCCAGGCGTTTCTCGCTTGAGTGCAACATGTGCTGCCCGCCGAGTGCCGACTCGCGGCCGCGGTCGACGGCAAAACGAGTTGCCAAGGACTTGATCCCAATGGTCAGCCCGTACATATGCTGAATGTGTTGGTGCATGATCTCAAGTGAGTGCTTGGCCAATGGTCGGTCAACGACGAGAAGTCGAATGAACCGGCGGTGTTGCGGCGCCATTTGGCGGAATTGTTCGAGCGCTTTCCGCTGTTGGAATTGATTACCGGCGATGCGTTGTTCGCCGGGCGACCGTTGCTGGAAGCTTTACTCGAGTTCGACTGCGACGATCTGGTCCAGATCAAAGGCAATCAACCGGACGTGCTCGACGCCGTGCGCCAGTGCCTGGGCCAGGCGGAGGAACGTCCGCCGGCCGCGGAAACGAGCGAAAAAAAGGGGATCTCCTCGATCGCCGCCAACTGTGGTTCGACCTGGACGACGCCGGCTACCTTCGTGAGCCATTGGGTTTCGCCGGGGCGCAGATTGCGCTGCGTGTTGATCGGCACGTAATCGCCTCCGACGGCACGGTGCAACTCGCCGACACGCGCTACTTTCTCACCAGCCTCGATCCCGACACGGTCACCGCCCAGCAACTGCTGCGCGCCGTCCGCGCGCATTGGCAGATCGAAAACAGTCTGTTCTTCATCCAAGATCGTTGGTGGGATGAAGACCTCCATTGGGCCCGCCGCCCAGGCGTAGCGGTGGTTCACCCAACTCACCACCGCCGTCATCGTCGCCCTCCGCACCCTCGGCCCACCCCAGCTCACCATCCGAGCCCGCGCCGACCACATCGCCTGGAAACCCACGCTCGGTCTCAATCTCCTACTTGCCGAGTGACTTTGCAGTTGTCCTGCGTAACCGGCTGAAATGCTTGATCTTAGCTCCCCGGGGCGATAGCATCGGGGAGTGTGGGACGGTCGGCACTTCGGGCGGCCCAGGGCGATGCTAACGTGAGGCGGAGGAACCGGCCATGCTGCAATTAACCGGGCGCGGACGCGCTCAAACCTGCGACGGCGTCACGCGGCGCGATTTCCTGCAAGCCGGGGCGCTCAGCGCGATCGGCATGTCGCTGCCGATGCTGATGGACCTCAAAGCCCGGGGTGCGGTGCAGCAAGATCACGACGAACGCTCCGTGATCATGATCTTCAATCTCGGCGCGCCGAGCCAGATTGATACCTGGGACATGAAGCCGGACGCGTCGGCCGAGATCCGCGGACCGTTCAAGCCGATTAAAACGGCGTCGGCCGAGTTTGACATCTCCGAAATCTTCCCGCTGCACGCCAAGGTGGCCGACAAGTTTTCGCTGGTCCGCACCTGCTATCACACCGCAGCAGCGGTTCACGATACCGGCCACCAGATGCTGCAGACCGGACGCCTGTTCAACGGCGGCGTCAACACGCCGCACGCCGGCTGTGCGTTGACCTACCTGCGCGGCCGCAAGACCGATTTGCCGGCGCACGTGATCCTGCCAGAACCCATGGGGCGCACCGGCGGCAATATGCCGCACGGGCAGGACGCCGGGTTCCTGGGCAAAGCGTATGATCCCTTCGCGTTGATGGCGGATCCTTCAAAGCCGAATTTCCAGGTGCCGGACATGCTTCCGCCGCCTGAAATCGGTCAGGCGCGGCTCGACCGCCGGCGCAAGCTGCGTTCGATCGTCGATCAGACCGTTAAAGACTTCGAAGCAACCGACAGCGCGCAGCTGATGGACAGCAACTTCGAAGCGGCCTACCGGCTGATGACCAGCACGCAAGCCCGCGAGGCGTTTGATCTCTCCAAGGAACCGCAGTCGGTCCGCGATCGCTACGGCATGACCCGCTTTGGGCAGAGTTGCTTGTTGGCGCGCCGGTTGATCGAAGCTGGCGTGCGGTTTGTCACCGTGAACACGTTCCTCACCGTGTTCGACGAGATCACCTGGGACATCCACGGTTCGCAGCCGTTCACGTCGATCGAAGGCATGCGCGATATCGTCGCGCCGATGTACGACCAGGCCTACAGCGCGTTGATTGAGGACCTGGTGCAGCGCGGGATGCTCGACAACACCATGGTCTGCAATCTGGCCGAATTCGGCCGCACGCCGCGGATCAATCCGGCCGGCGGTCGCGATCACTGGCCGCAATGCTGGACGGTGTACTTTGCCGGCGGCGGCGTGCAGGGCGGCCGAGTGGTCGGGCGCAGCGACGCCATCGGCGGCGTCCCGGCCGAGCGCCCGGTCGATCCGCCCGAAGTCGTGGCGACGATTTATCGCTCGCTGGGGCTCGACTTGGAAACCACGCTGCCTGGCCCCAACGGGCGACCCTTCCCATTGGTGGATTTCGGCAAGCATGAGATTCGGGAGTTGTTTTAGAGTTTGAAGTGTTCAGTTTTCAGTGGGTTGCCCAGCGGCGATGCCGCTGCCGAGAAATTGCTGTCTGCGCGTGGCCAGCCATGACAGCTTCCCGCCGGCCGATTCATTTTCTTTGCTGCATTTCATGGCGGAGCGTTTGATGTTCTCTCGCGTGTTTCCGATCGCACCGCTCGTGGTCAGTCTGGCATTCTTGCTTGCGACCGAGAAGTCGCGCGCCGGCGAGTTGGCGATTCTGCCGGCGTCAATCACGCTGACTGGGCCGGAGTTCGCGCATCGGCTGTTGGTTGAGGAACTCGCCGACGGTAAGTACCGCGGGCAGCATGTCGAGGACGTGAAGTTCTCTTCGAGCGATCCCAAGGTGGTGGAGATCGTCGACCAGCTGGCGGTCCCGCGCGGAAATGGCACGGCGACCGTGACGGCCACCGTCGGCGTCCGCTCGGCGCAGGCCGAGGTCAAAGTCGTTGATTTCGAGCAACCGCACGAGTGGAGCTTCCGCAATCACGTCGAATCGGTACTCGCCAAGTCCGGCTGCAGCACTGGCGCGTGCCACGGAGCACTGGCCGGCAAGAATGGTTTCAAGCTCTCGCTGCGCGGTTACGACCCGGACGGCGATTGCCGGACGCTTTCGCGCCAAGCGCGCGGACGGCGGATCGTGCCGAGCGATCCTGGGCGTAGTTTGTTTCTGACGAAGCCGACCGGCGCGGTGCCGCACAAAGGGGGCGTGCGGTTCGACGTAGGTTCCCCGGAATATCGCGTCATCGCCGAGTGGATCGCGGCCGGCACACCGCCGCCGAGCGAGGACGACGCGCGCCTTGATCACCTGGAGATTCTGCCCAAGAACACGGTACTCAAGCCCGGCGTTTCGCAGCAGTTGATTGTGCAGGGTCATTTCAATGATGGCCGTATTGAAGATGTCACACGTTGGTGTCTGTTCACGTCGACGAATCAGACGGTCGCCAACGCCGACGAACGCGGAAACGTGCAAGTAGTCGGGAACGGCGAAGGCGCCGTCACCGCCTGGTACTTGAGTCAGGTCGCCATCGCCACGGTGAGCGTGCCGTTCGAGCAAGATGTGCCGGCGGCAACCTTTGCCGAAGCGCCGCGTCGCAACTTCATCGACGGATTGGTGCTGGACAAACTCCAGGCGCTCAACATCCCGCCGTCGCCGGAATGCAACGACGGCGAGTTCATCCGCCGGGTGTATCTCGATACGATCGGCGTGCTGCCGACGCTCGACGAAACCAAAGCGTTCCTGGCGGATCCGTCGTCGGACAAACGCGATCGCTTGATCGAGTCGTTGTTAGCGCGACCGGAGTTCGTCGACTACTGGTCGTACAAGTGGGCCGATTTGCTGCTGGTGAACTCGACGAGCTTGCAACCGGCCTCGATGTGGTCTTACTACAACTGGGTCCGCGACAACGTGGCCGCGAACACGCCCTGGAATGAGTTCGCGCGACGCCTCGTCACCGCCAGCGGCAGCACGTTGGAAAACGGCGCGACCAATTTCTTTGTATTGCACAAGGATCCGCCCGACTTATCGGAGACGGTTTCGCAGGCGTTTCTCGGGATGTCGATCGCCTGCGCCAAGTGCCACAACCATCCGATGGAGAAGTGGACGAACGGCCAATATTTCGCGATGGCCAACCTGCTCGCCCGCGTGCGCGTGAAAGACGGTCAGGCCGGCGGGAGCAGCACGGTCTTCAACGCCAGCGCCGGCGAGTTGGTGCAACCGCTTACGGGCAAGCCACAGAAGCCGCAGCCGCTGGACGGCGAGGCGATTGAGTTCGAGTCCGACGTCGAGCGCCGCGAACACCTGGCGAAGTGGCTCACGTCACCCGAGAACCCCTACTTCGCGAAGTCGATCAGCAACCGCGTCTGGGCAAACTTTTTCGGCGTGGGACTGGTGGAGAGCGTCGACGACATGCGGCTCACCAATCCGTCCAGCAATCCGGAATTGCTCGATGCCGTGGCGCAGCATCTGATCGACAATCAATACGATCTCAAGGCCTTGATGCGGGCGATCCTCCAATCGCACGCCTATCAACGCAGCAGCGAGCCGTTAGCGGAGAACAAAGCCGAGATGCGGTTCTACTCGCGCTATTACCCGCGTCGGCTGATGGCCGAAATCATGCTCGACGTGCTCTCCCAGGTCAGCGGCGCGCCAACGAATTTCCCCGGCTACCCGAGCGGGTGGCGGGCGATGCAACTGCCGGACTCGAACGTGGACTCGTACTTCTTGAAAACCTTCGGCCGCCCGGATCGGGTCATCACCTGCGAATGCGAGCGTACCGAGGAACCCAGCATGGTGCAGGTGCTGCATATCTCGAATGGCAAGGGGATCAACGAAAAGTTGGCGCAAGCCGGCAACCGGATCGATCAACTCCTCGCGGCCAATGCCAGCGACGAGCAGATCGTGCAGGAAGCGTACCTGAGCGCCCTCTGTCGCGAGCCGACCGAGGGTGAGCGAGAATCAATTCTGACGGTGCTCCGCGACACGCCGGCGGAAGAACGGCGGCAGGCAATCGAAGACGTGTACTGGGGCGTGCTGAGTAGTAAGGAGTTTTTGTTTAATCATTGAATAGCCGAGAGCGATGTTGACCCGATCAACCTGGAGGTCGAGATGCTGCCTGAATTGACGAGTATTTTGCCGATCATTCACGCCCTGCCGACGGACGCGAAGCAGGAGTTGCTTGACATTCTGGTCAAGGAGTTGGAACCTGCGCCCGCGCTTCCGAAATCGGAAGTGGACGTTCCGATGGAAGAGCCGTTTGTCTACGACCCGGCAAATCCCACGCTCGGCCTTTTCTACGATGAACCGGAGGTCGTGGATGAGGTCTTGCGTCTGGCAACGGAGGCGCGGATGGCAAGAAACGCGAGGCGCTTCGGTGGATAAGTGCTTGCTCGATACGGACACATTTTCCGAAATCGAAAAGGGGCGCAACAAGATTGTGATGCTGCGCGCCCGAGAGTATCGAGCAGAATGGGGATTTCTCACCATTTTGGCGATCACGGCGATGGAGATCAATCACGGTTTGTGGCTGAGCAACAATTCGAGGTTATTGTCGAAGTTTGCCGTGACGCTTGCGAATGAAGAATTCCTGCCTTTCGCCGTCACGACGGCGGTTTTGGCCGGCAAGATTAGCGCTGAGTTGGACAAGCGGGGCATCCCAATTGGATTGAATGATCCCATGATCGCCGCCACGGCGATCGAACACGGCTTAGTCCTAGGCACCGGCAATACCAAGCACTATGAGCAAATACAACAAATTGGTTTTCCCTTACAGCTAGCGAATTGGCGTGAGTCGGACAGTTGAAACACACTTTGGCGATCGAATGATGAAGCCGCACTGCTTGTTGTCTCTGGTCTTGACCTTCGTTGGAGCAATCGGCGTTCGCGCTGAGGCGCCCGATTTCAACGCCGTCGCGCCGATCTTCATGAAGTACTGCGTCGGTTGCCACAACGATGGCGATCGCGAAGGGAAGCTCACGCTGGAAAGCTATGACGGGCTCCTCACCGGCGGCGAGCACGGCGCCGTCGTCACGGCCGAGCAACTGGACTTGAGCCGGCTGGTGCGCGTGATCACCGGCAAGGCGGAGCCGGCCATGCCGCCCGAGGGGAGCGAAACGCCTTCGCAGGAGGAAATTCAAACCATCGTCGCCTGGGTGACGGCCGGCGCGCGCGGGCCGTCCGGTGCGCCGCCCGATCCAGCGAATCTGGTGACGCCCAAGGTCGAGCTCCTGAAACCGGCGCGGCAGACGTTGCAATCTGCGGCGCTTTCGTCGGACGGCAAGTTGCTGGCGCTGGGCGGCTATCGCGTTGTGAAGATTCTCGACGCCGCCACGCAAACGGTGTTGCGCGAACTGCCTGGCATTCCCGGCAATGTGAACAACTTGCAGTTTATCGCCAACGGCGAGCAACTCCTCGTGGCCGGCGGCGAGCCGGGCTTGTTCGGCGAAGTGCAAGTGCGGAACGTCGCCGACGGCGCGTTGCTGCGCAGTCTGCGCGGCCACAAGGATTGTCTCTACGACGCCGTGCTCAGCCCCGACGGCAAGACGTTGGCCACGGCCGGCTATGATTATCAAATCGTCTTGTGGAATTTCGAAACCGGCGAGCAAACAAAAACGCTCCACGGGCACAACGCCGGCGTCTACGACTTGGAATTCAGTCCCGACGGACAAATCCTCGCGAGCGCCAGCGGCGATCGCACGGTCAAGCTTTGGAACGTGGCGTCCGGCGAGCGGCTCGATACGCTCGGGCAATCGCTGTTGGAACTCTATGCCGTGGCCTTCAGCCCGGATGGTAAGCGCGTCGCGGCCGGCGGCGTGGATAACCGGATTCGCGTCTGGGAAATCGGTCCGGGAGCGAAAGAGGGGACAAACCCGATTCTGCACGCGCGCTATGCGCACGAAGGCGCGATTCTGCGGCTGGCTTATACGCCGGACGGCAAATCGCTCGTCAGCACCGCCGAGAATCGTTCCGTCAAAATCTGGAACGCCGAGGAAATGGTCGAGCGGCACTTGTTGGATCAGCAATCGGATTGGCCGGTGGCGTTGGCCGTGGCGCCGGATAGTCAGTCCTTTTTTGTGGCGCTTCTGGATGGCGGCTTCTCGCGCTTTCTGGTCGAGTCCGGGCAGATTCAGCCGCCGTCGCCACCCCCAGCCCCGGAATTGGCGACAATCTCGCCGCGCGGCGTGGAACGTGGCAAAACGACGCGCGTGACTTTGCGCGGCGCGCATCTCGCGGCCGTCAACTACGTGCAAAGTTTCGAGCCGTTGGTGCAAGTAGCGATCGCCGAGGATGCGCCCCGCGACGACAACTCACTGGTGATCGACGTCACGCCGGACGCCACGATGTTCCGCGGTCCCGTACGGTTCAAGTTGCAAACCCCCGCCTCTGAAGGTCAACCTGCCGTGCTGCAAGTGGACTTCATTCCGCAAGCGGTTGAAGCGACGCCCGATGTAGCGCGGTCCGTGGAACACTTGAATGCGTTGCCCGTGGGCGTGTGGGGCGCCCTTTCTGTCCCGGGCGATGAAGACAGCTTCACGTTCGAAGCCACGGCAGGGGACACGATTGTGTTCGACTTGCTGGCGAAGCTGACCGGCTCGGAACTCAACGCGGTGCTCACCGTCTTCGACGATTCCGGCAAGCTGGTGGCCAGCAGCAACGATTTTGATGGCGTCGAAGACCCGCTCGTGGCGCTGGAAATCCCTCGCTCCGGTCGCTATCGCGCCAGCGTGAAGGATCTCGCGGCCTCGGGTTCCGACAAGCACTTCTATCAACTCGCAATCGGCAAATTGCCCTACGTGACCGGCTGCTATCCGCTCAGCGTGCCGCCCGATGCGAAGACGCGCGTCAATCTATTGGGATACAACCTGCCGGCCGAAGCCACGGCCGAAGTGACCGCCGGCGCAATTGGCGACGCCGGCGTTCCGGTCGATGCGAATCAGTATCGCTTGCGGCGGCCGTTGATGGTGGCGATTGGAACCATGCCCGAATCGCTGGAAGCGGAGCCGAACGACGCGCCGGAACGGGCGACTTCGATCTCCGCGCCGGCCACCGTCGGCGGGCGGATTTTCGCCGAAGATGGCGGCCATGATGTGGACATCTTCCGCTTCGACTCCCCGGCGGGCAAGCAGTGGATCATCGAAACCAACGCCGCCGGACGGGGATCGCCGATCGACACTAAGCTCGAGTTGCTGCTCCCGGACGGGCGACCCGTGCCACGCGTGTTGCTGCAAGCGGTGCGCGATTCGAACATCGAATTCCGACCCACGGACTCGAACGCGTCCGGCTTCCGCGTGAAGAACTGGGAAGAGATGCATCTCAATCAGTACTTGTACG